>CAXTNS010000066.1:0-1511 GCA_964245465.1 uncultured Thermoanaerobaculia bacterium | reverse complement strand
AGAGAGGATAACCTGCGCTGTTTTTTGGTCACTCGGATTCAAAATCTGCTCCCGAATTGCACGGGCAAGATATTCAGCGAGTATGGGGGGCACGGCATTTCCGATCAAACCAAATTTTTCTCCCATATTGCCGGCGAAATAAAAGCAATCAGGAAATGATTGCAGGCGCGCTGCTTCTCTGACTGAGATGGTACGTGCCTGAGTAGGATGGATGTGCGTATAGCAATCCTTGCTAAGGTGAGCCGTGACGCACCAGCTCGGCCGATTGCGGTATAGCTTTTTGTACTTGTCTTCGAAAATGTCGTCTCGGTACCGCTTGAGGTGTTGGGGCAGATCCCGATACCAGCCACCCTGACGCATTAAGCGAAAGGCTTCGAGATCCTGCTCATTCTGAGCCCTACAGACATGATCAAAGACAGTGGAGGGGTCAGCTTCCTCACGCATCCTCAGACCATATGCTGACCGACGACGCTTTTCTGAGTATGGTAAGCACCACTCGCGAGCACCATTTGAAATGGGGGGCAGATCGCCGATGGCGTCCCAAACGCTCAAGCGTTCCTCCCCGGGGGTAGCTGGAGGTGGGAAGCTGAATGGAAGCTTCAGATCGTCTCTCACACCAACGAAGAAGAGGCGTTCGCGAAGTTGAGGCACTCCGTAATCAACTGCATTCAGCAGTGCAACTGAGGTGTCATAGCCAAGATCGGACAGGGCAGAGCGAATCTCTTCGGCGACGTTTCGTCGGCCGTGGGAGAGCATACCTGGGACGTTCTCCATAAGAGCAACCCGCGGACGGAACGCCCCAACGAACAGGAGAAACCGTTTATATAGCTCATTACGCGGATCCCGCGTAGCATCGACTCGTCGGCCACCTCCACTGTCACGAGCCGAAACGCCACCGTTGCCAAGAGCCCGGAGTTTGCCGCGCCCCACCTTACTCCAGCCCTGGCAGGGAGGGCCGCCGGCAATGACGTCGAAAGTAGGCCGAAGCTGCTGCCCGATCATCCAAGCGCGCAGTTCGTCAGGTTCGAAGCTCGACAGATCTCTTAGCAGTGCTCTGAGACCATGTTGGGTAAAGTTTGCTTCTAGCGTTTCGATGGCAAGAGGGCTGTGGTCTACGGCAACCGCACTCTGGTAGCCAGCCCAATGAAAGCCAAGTGAAAAGCCTCCGGCTCCTGCAAACAGGTCGAGTACAGTCGGACTGGGAACGTGTTGCTGAACTTTTGGCATAAAGCTTGGTTGTCCAACTAGGATATTATACTAGTACAACGGCGAAACAACAGCAAGCCTGGCTGCATCTAGACAGCGGCTTTGCCGCGTGCCTCAGGAAGCGTTCCGTGTATCGGGTCTTGCATGCCAAACTCCTTGTAATGGACGAGCCTTATCTCCCCCCAGGGCATCGGCCTTCGGCCTCAGCCCTGGGCTCAGTTCTCGCGACCCTTCGGGCCGTAAAGACCACAAGTTTGCAACCCGGCGCAGGGAAGCGCGGTGGCCGGCCGGGATGCCGGCGCGCC
>CAXTNS010000065.1:8725-16554 GCA_964245465.1 uncultured Thermoanaerobaculia bacterium | reverse complement strand
GCTGCACCTGGATGGTCAACCCGTTGGGATGGAACTGGTTCCTGACCACGGCGTTTCTCGGTGCCGGCAGGGGCAAGCTGATTTCATAGCAGACGTAGTGCAGGCCCGCGTTCACGATCCCGCTGTTGTTCTTGCGTACCGGGTTGCAGAGATATCGGGGGCGGAGCGGTCCCGTAACGGTCTGGGTTATGAATTGATCGACCAGGGTGAGCGAAGGGACGGAGACCAGCGGCGGGTTGATGATCTCGTAGCACTTGTAGTGGTTCCCCATCGGGATGGCCTGCGCCTGCGTGTCCGGAACGTCTGCGAGCGCGAGGACGGTCAGTGCCAAGGTCAGGGTCAGAAGCATCCATCGATTCAGGGTTTGCATCGTCATCTCCTTGTCTCCCCGCAAGGGAGGGAGCTTGCGCGGCGCCTCCGTGACGCCGCGAAGGGACGGCGGACAGAAGGACTTTGGGACGGTTGCGCGCGCGGACGAAGCCCAGGATGGCTGGACGGTCCCACCATGGAACACCGCCTATTTAATAAGGTGCTTACAACTCACAAAGTGAGCCCCAGGAAGAGCAGATCCGCTCCCGGGCCGCCGCGAAGGAGGAGGGAATCGCCGTCATCGACAGATGCACTGACGCGGCAAAATTCCTTGAGACTGTCTCTACCACCTTTACAAAGCTTAAAATTAACCGCGTGGAGACTTGTGTAATCGTGGAAGGCGCTGCACAATTTCAAGATCAGGAAATCAGACCTCAAGCGTGGCATCGGGCGCCAGGCCACGAACCTCATGGGATCCTCGCGAGCAGGTCGACGAGCTTCCCGCCCGCGCGGAACGAGGAGGAGCCGTACCGCCGGATGGTGCTCGCCCGGGGCAGGCTCCTCGCTTTGGGTCTGCTGCTACTTCCCTTCTCCTTGGAGCCGGGTGACGCCCCGGACGCTCTTTCCTTCGTCGAGGCCGAAGGAAGGAGTCGGCGAGGTGCCGAATCGCACCGGCTCCTGCGGTGTTGCGCCGTCCTTTGGAGTGAGACGGACGACCGCGAGTCTGTGGCCCAGCGGCAGAGGCTTCCGGAGACCGGAGGTATCAAATACGGTCAGCGCGAGCTGTCCGGCCGAATTCTTCGGGTTCCACCGGACCTTGCCGGTGAATCCTTCGGGCAGTTGGAAGGTCACGGCGTCCGGAACACCGTCGCGGTTTGCATCCGTCGGGTCGAAAGAGAGGGAGTCTGGGACGATCAGGCTGAAAACCACGCTGTTGACCCGGCTCTCGCCGCGGTGCAGGGTGACCGGAACCAAAACCGCGCCGTCCCGCTCCGCCTGGAGCCGCGCCGGCAGCTCGAGAGCCGGCAGAGCATCCGCCGCCCCGATACTTTTCGTGGCCAACGATTCCGAGTCACAGGCTTCCGGGCCTTCGAAGATGAGCAGGATCGTGCAGGACAGGTCGGCGGCATCGATCAGGGTATCGGCGTTCGCGTCACAACCCACCGGCGAGCCGAGGAAGGTGGAGAGGCGGGCATCCAGCCAGTGGGTGCCGTCCGTATCGAACACCTCCAGGACGCTGGCGTCGAGGTCACCGGCGTCCACGAGCTGGTCGGCGTTGCAATCGCCCCGCAAGCCGGCCAGGACCTCCACGGAGCCGTCGAGCGAGAAGCCCGGCCTGCTCTGTCCGGAGGCGCCGAACGACACCGACGGCGCCGAGGAGAAACCCACGCGCGCGAGGGTGGACATCGCGGTGCCGCCGCAGGTCGGTTTGACATGGAAGGTGAGGCGCGCCAGCTCACCCAGAGGAAGCGGAACGATCGGGGGAGCCGGATCAACCAGAGCAATGTCGATCTCCCCATCAGTGTCGCCGGCGTTGAAGCTGACCGATTTGAAATAGCCGGCGGGCAGGTTGTAGACGATGGGATCCGCCGGGTTGTAGGTCAGGCAGGTCTCGTCGAAGTCGATGGACAGGCTGGTGGCGGAGATGTTGAATCCGCCCGGAGTGAACAGCACCGGGACGCTGATCGTGGCCCCCGCCTGCGCCGGAATGCGACTCGGAGTGGCCAAGGTAGCGAAGCCGTCCGCCATGCGCCGTACGAAGGCATCGCCGGGGCCGCCGCCAAACACCGGCTGGAAGGGGTTCACCAGTTGGAAGGTCCTGGACTCGGTATAGCCCCCCAGGAAGAGGTCGCCCCGGGAGTTGAATCCGACCCCGGTGACTCGGCCACCGCCCATCGGCGTCGAATACAGCAGTGTCGGTCCGGTCGGATGGATTCGGGCGACAAAGCCGTCGTCCTGGACGATCCCCGGATACAAAGGGCGCAGCACGGGGAAGGGCGCATAGAGCGCATAGCCGCCGATGGCCACGTTGCCCATGGCGTCCACTTCGAGGTCCCAGGGAACGTCGAAGCCCGCGCCGCCCAAATAGGTGGCGTAATCGATCCCGGTTCCCCGAGGATTGATCTTCGCCAAGTACCAGTCGCCGCCGGCGATGCCGACTCCGCCGTAGACCGACTGGATGGCGTGCGGTACCGGCACGTCGTCGCCAACGGTCTGAACGATGACGTAGACCGCACCTTCGGCATCGACGTCAATATCCAGAATTCCCCCGTTGGCGGCGGTTCTCACAAAGGTGGCATAGACCGGCGGCGTCCCGTCCGGGCGGATCTTCATGAGGAACATGTCTCCGGCCGTGGGCTCGGGCTTGTAGGGGTTGACCAGAGGAGTGGACGCGTTCCCGAAGCCGAATAGATAGGCCGCACCGGTGGAATCGACGGCGATGTTGGATGTTCCATCCTCTTCAGGGCCACCCCAGAACGTCGAGTAAAGGATCTGGTTTCCCGCCGCGGAGAGGACGGTCAGTACCATGTCAGCACAGGTACCAGCACCGATTTCGGTATTGACACAGATATCGGTGTCTACGCTCAAGCTCGTTTGCGCGCCGTTGACCTGTGGATAATCCGTGGAGTAGGTAAGGCCGGTTACATAGGCCTTGCCGTCTGGCGTCACGGCGAGGTTCGAGGGCCACAAGAAGCTCGGGATGTCGGTGGAGCTCCCTCCCAGGTAGGTCGAGTAGAGGAGGACTCCGGTAGGGCTGAATTTGGTCACGAACATGTCGGCGGCGCCCCCATAGATGGGCTGGGCGGCGTTGAGCACGGGAAAATTGGCGCCCTGTGTCAGGCCCGACACGTAGGCATTACCGGCGGCGTCCACGGCGATTCCGCCCGGCCGCTCCGTGCCGGTCTCCCCTGGACTGGGAGAGCTGCCCAGGAAGGTGCTGTAGACGATGTGGGAGCCGTCCGCGCTGATCTTGGCGACATAGATGTCCCAACCGCCTGGTGGGGTCGCAATGGCAGGGTTCACCAAGGGGAAGTCGGGAGAGAAGGTATAGCCGGTGACGAAGCTGTTCCCGTTGGCGTCGACAGCCAGCTCTTCGACGGTTTCCCACGGGCTCTCTCCGCTCCCTCCCAGGAAGCTCGAGTAGACCAGCACCGGGTCGATCACCAGGGGCCGCGAGGCATCGTACTCGCCGACGGCGAAGCGGACTTTCCCGGTCCCGGCGATCTGGTAGCGCCCCTCGACCATCCGCCGCTCGCCGTCGACGTCCTGGTAGACCCGCGGCGCTTCGAGCGTCACCTCGCCCGCGGGAGTCGCCAGTTGCAGGCGCCCCTCGCCGTCGACCGCGAGGTCCTTCTCTCCTTCTTTCGCCTTCAGCCCCTCGAAGCGGAGGAAGATCGCCGCCGGATCAGCCCCGGGCGAGACGATGAAGTCGAACTCCAGCCGCTTGGCATTGGCGTAATAGACAAGGTCGATCCCCGGATAGACCGCCGCATAGTAGGCGCGGTCCCATGTCGGGACGCCGGAGAGCCATCGCGCCGGGTCGTTGCCCCGGTAGTAGCGCGCCACGCCGTGGGCTCCGACGCCCTCAGAGGCAGGGAGGAGCTCGCCGCCTTCGAGCTGCATTCGCACCGCGTGGCGTGTCTCGCCGGCTCCCGGAAGGGAGAGCACGGCGCCGCCGTCGTCAAGCAGAAACAGGGACAAGCCCTGGCTGCGGGCCATGAACCGGACTTGTGGATCGGTCTGCCCGAGATTGCTCTCGAACACCAGCGGCAACGGCACGGCCGCCGCCATAGACGCCATCGTGATACCCAGAACCAGGGACAGGCTGCCCATCGTGCAAGCGCTCCTTGCCATCTCTCACCTCCTGGGGATTGTTCCTTCATGCGTATATTAGCAGATCTTTTCTTACCTTTAAGGGCGTTCTTCCCCAATAGGAGACAGCCGAAGAGAGACCAACAAGGCTGTCCCTCCTCAGAGGGCCACGGAGGGAGCTTTCGACGGATCAGGCCTCAGGAACCCAGGCTGTAAGCCCGCCTGGCCCGTGGGTGCCCTGCGCGGCGCAGGCACTCTTCGAGTCTGCCGAGTAGGCCGGGACCGAGGAACTTCCGCACAAGGCTGCGTGTCGCTTCGATGTCCAGGTCCTTGACTTTCGCGATGAGACGGATGGCATCGCGCTCGTCTTTGTCGGTACCGGCCGCCAGTTTCATGGCGACGAGGTGCTCGGGCGGGGCCACGGGAAGCCCTTCGAATTGATCGTCCTGCGCTTCGGCGGCGCGAATGGCGTCGAGGTAGAGGGCTGCAGATTTCCCCATTCCTCGCTCGATCGATCAATGAAACCGGTCCGGACTGCCCGTTTGGCGATGCGCGCGTGGACGCCGCCGATTGTGAGCTGGGACACCTCGGCGTCGGTCTGGTGAAGGACTTCGAGAATCGAGGGGATGCTTGCCTCCCATCGGGCCGCGGAATTGCATGACCCGTGCGGCGGAAGGAGGATGGGCGATGGCGCGCTACAAGATGCGGCAGCACCTGCTCTCGCTCGGCGAGGACTACACGGTCGAGGACGAGCAGGGTCAGGCGGTCTACAAGGTGGACGGGAAGCTCCTGCGCATTCGCGAGACGTTCGTGATCGAGGACCGTCAGGGCAACGAGGTGGCGACGATCCGGGAGAAGAAGATCGCGCTACGCGACAGCATGAAGATCCTGCGCGGCGGCGACACCCTCGCCACCATCCGCAAGGCGTGGATCTCGCCCTTCCGCGACAAGTTCTCCATCGACGTCGAGGGCGGGGATGACCTCGTGGCCCAGGGGAAAATCCTCGACCACGACTACGAGATCCGGCGCGGGGCCACCACCATCGCCCGCATCTCCAAGCGCTGGTTCACCCTCCGGGACACCTACGGCATCGACGTCGCCCCCGGCGAGGACGACGGCCTCGTCCTGGCGATCGCGGTCGCCATCGACGAGATGGCGCACGACCCGGACGAGGGGCACGGCGAGGGCTGACCCGCCAGCCCGTTTCAGTCCACCTTCACGGCCGTCACCTGGACCTTCGCGCCGCCGGTGTCTCCAAGGGGCCCGGGATGGGAGCGGCATGGGGAGGAGGGGGCTTTGGTTGTTCTTCGGCGCAAAGGACGGCTCCGGCGACCCGATGCTCTTCAGCCGGCCCATGCCGTGGAAGACAATGCGGTAGAGGACGCTCGTGGCCACAGCAACCAACGCGCGCACCGAGTCCATATGCCCGGTAGAGGCAGCCGATCTTGCTGTGCCCCGCCCGGGCATCCATGCGCATGGATGCCCGGGCGGGTACGCGGCAAGGTACAGTCAGAGTAGAACTACGGTTGCTGCACGATCCTCACGTCATCCACCGCCGCCTCGACGAGGCTCGCCGTCGAGGCGTCCGCGGCCTCGATCAGGATCCTCACGCTCTGCCCGGCGAACGGGGTGAGGTTGACCGAGCTCGTGGCCCAGACCGCATCGTCGTTATCGGCGGCTCCCAGCTCTTCAAAGACCAGCGAGGTCGTGGTGCCCACCACCCGGACGCGCAGGAAGTCCGCCGACGAGGAGTTGGTGCCGTGGGCGAGGTAGTAGGAGAACGACAGCGTCAGCGTGCCCGTGGAGGGCAGCGTGATGGCGGGCGAACGGATGCTCGATACGCCGCCGTCGAGATCGAAGTCGCCCGCAGCCGTTCCCGCCGAGGCTCCGGTCACCAGGTCGTTCACCCCGGAGACGGTGGTGCCGAGCTGCTTGGTGCCGCTGGAGGTGGTGGTTGCCGGGTCGGCCCGCTGCCACTGGCCCGTGGTCGCCGTGTCCGTCCCGCTCGGGTTGACCGTCCAGCCCAGGTTGGTCTCGAAGTCGTCGAAGAAGACGGTGACCGGCGTGGGCGGCGGCGTGCCGCCCTCGACGGCGTTGCCGGTGACCACCAGCGCGAAGGGCTGGGGGCCGTTGGGCACGTTGAAGGAGCGCACCGTGACGGTATAGACGCCCGCGGCCGGGGCGGACAGGAGCACCTGCTCCAGGGTGTTCCGGCGGTCCGCCGTGCCGCCCGTGGCCGAGGCGCCGCCCGAGAAGACGTTGCCCCGCCAGACGGTGCCGGTGGGACCGGTGACGATCAGGTCGAGGTCGTTGTTGAGGTTGACGCTCGCCGCCGGCGTCGAGGGGAAGTCCGTCCACGCCAGGGTGGCCTTGAGCGACTCGCCCGCGGTGACCGAGAAGGTGTAGGTGCGGTCCTCGTTGGTGGAGCCGGTGTTGAAGGCCGCGGCGTTGTCCTTGACCCACAGCTTGCGGGTCTCGCCCGTGAAGAACAGGGCGTTGTCCAGCAGCACCCGGCCCCAGCCCTGGCAGTTGGCGGGGATGGCGGTCGTGCCCGTCATGTTCACGGCCGAGTTGACCAGGGTGGCCTTGAGCAGGGCCGCCGAGGGGGTGAAGCCGTTGGCGGAATTCTTGCCGCCCGTGGGGTACCAGCCGTCCGTGTAGTACTGGCGGATCAGGGCCGTCAGGCCCGCCGCGCCGGGCGTCGCCATGCTGGTGCCGGAGAGGGTGGCGGTGCCGCAGTTGTTGGTGGTGACGCTGGTGTCCCGGCCGGCCGAGACGATGTTCGATCCGGGCACGGTGATGTCGGGCTTCAGGCGGCCGTCCGCGGTAGGGCCGCAACTGCTGAAGCTGGCCATGGAGCTCGCGCTCGTGCTCCGCAGGGTAGCGCCCACGGCGACGCCGTTCTTGGCCGTCGAGGGGCTGCCCACGCTGCCCGTGCCCGGACCGGAGTTGCCGGCCGCGAAGAAGATCAGGAAATCCTTGTGGTTCCACATGAACTCGTCGACGTCCTGGCTGCCGGCCGAGTAGTTGTTCTGGACGGCGGCGTTCTCGTTGTCACCCCAGGAGTTGGTGTGGAGGCGCGCGCCCTGGTTGTAGGTCTGCTGGAAGAGAGGATTGAGGTCGACCACCGGGCAGCCGATGCCGGGCAGGTCGCCGCAATTGTCGACCGCGTAGCCCGCGTCCTGGATGACCAGCTTGGCGCCGGGAGCCATGCCGTCCGCCGTGTTGTGGGTGAGGAGGTTGGCGAAGTTGTCGCCTGCTACGGTGCCGGCCACGTGGGTGCCGTGCCCCTGGGTGTCCCACTCGGTGTTGGCAATGCCGCCGCTGCACTCGCCGGAGGCGAGGAAGTCGACGGCGATCGTCTTGCGCTGGCTGTTGTTCACCACGGTGCCGCCGTTGCAGGCGTTGGTGGGCGGCAGGCCCAGGGAGGTGTCGCGGAAAAAGCACATGTCGGCATCAAGACCGGTGTCGAGGATGGCCACGGTCTGGCCCTCGCCGAAGATCCCCTGGCTGAAGATGGGCGTCGTCTGCCCGCCGGAGAGGCCCGACTGCCCCACCCAGATGGTGGTGTCGTTGAGCAGCGTGCGGCGGCCTTCGAGCTCGATCCAGAAGACCTCGCGCAGCCTGGCCAGCGCTTCACGGAGCGTGGTGATCTCGGAGGGAGTGAGGAGCGGGCGGCCCCGCGAGCAGAGTCCCCCCCGGCCGCT
>CAXTNS010000065.1:0-8715 GCA_964245465.1 uncultured Thermoanaerobaculia bacterium | reverse complement strand
GCCCGCCACGATCTCCGCGATGGCAGGCGAGATCTTGTAGGCGGGATGGTAGGGACCGGACCAGGTCGCGCCCATCTTCGAGAGGCTCGACTTGGCCTTGCCCGCGGGCATCTTCACGAGATAGGCGTAGTACGGCAGATAGGTATAGACCCGGAGGCTCTCCGCCTTCAGGGCCTTGAGCTGCCGGGCCGTCACCGGTCCCGGGAACTTCACCAGCACGATCTCGTCCTCGATCGAATCCTCGGGCCGCACGCGCAGGGCCTCTTCGATTTCCCCGGCAATAAGGGGCTCCGGCCGGCTGGTGTTGATGACGCGGGAATTGAGCGAGATGACGGTCGCCGCTTCCTGGGCCGGCAGTGAGGGGGAAAGGGCGGCAAACAACAACAGCGACGTGCTCCAGACCTTCCATGAACCCGGCATTGGATTCCTCCCTTGAGGGGAACGGGTGGAAATTCAGTGGTTCCCTGACAAGAGAGGGTGCCCGTCCGGGCCGGAGGTGAGCCGATGCCCTCGGCTGTGCTATCTTTTCGGCCATCCCGGACTCCAGGAATCAAGACATGAAGGCATCCGTCCGCTCCGGTCTGCTCGCCCTGGGCCTCGTCTTCTGCGTCGGCTGCGATCAGGCGGCCAAGGCCATCGCCCGCGGCGCTCTGGCCTCCTCACCGCCGGTCTCCTTCTTCGGCGGCGCCGTCCGCTTCGAGTACGCCGAAAACCCCGGCGCCTTCCTCTCCCTCGGCGCGGGGCTGCCGCCCCGGGTCCGCTTCCTGCTGGGCGTGGTCTTCGTGGCCCTGGCCCTCGGGGCCCTGCTCGTCTTCATGCTGCGGTCGGCCAGCCTCTCTCCGGGGCAGAAAGCGGGCCTCGCGCTGATCCTGGGCGGCGGCTTCGGCAACCTGATCGATCGCGTGGCAAACGACGGTCACGTGATCGACTTCGTCAGCGTGGGGATCGGTTCCCTGCGCACCGGCATCTTCAACGTGGCCGACATGGCGATCACGGCGGGGGTGCTGATCGTGCTCGTTTCGGGATGGCGAGGGACCGCCGCGGAGACCGACCCGGACCTCGCCTGACCCACCTCGGCTGGCAATCCGCCGTCCCCACGGGCACGTAGGATGCAGTGGAAGGACAACACGGAGGAAACCGGCATGAACAAGATCATCACCCGGGGCTGGCTGGCGTTCGCGGCCGTTCTGCTGACTGTTGCGCCCATTCCCGGAGAGGCCCAGGGAGGCCGCCAACTCGCCAAGGCCACGTTCGCGGGCGGCTGCTTCTGGTGCATGGAAGGGCCGTTCGACAAGCTGAACGGCGTGGTCTCGACCACCTCGGGCTACACCGGCGGCACCAGGAAGAACCCCACCTACGAGGAGGTCTCCTCGGGCGGCACGGGCCATGCCGAATCGGTCCAGGTCGTCTACGACCCCGCCAAGGTCAGCTACGAGAAGCTGTTGGAGGTCTTCTGGCACAACGTCGATCCCTTGGCCAAAAACCGGCAGTTCTGCGACCTGGGCACCCAGTACCGCTCGGCCATCTTCGTCCAGGACGCCAACCAGAAGCGGCTCGCCGAGGCGTCCAAGGCGGAGGTCCAGAAGCGTTTCAAGCAGCCCCTCGCGACCGAGATCGTGCAGGCTTCTGCGTTCTATCCCGCCGAGGGCTACCACCAGGACTTCTACAAGAAGAACCCCCTCCGCTACAAGTTCTACCGTTCGGGCTGCGGCAGGGACGCGCGGCTGGAGGAGCTGTGGGGGAAGAGCGGGGAGTAACTGAGGACTTCTCCACCGGCCAGTCCTCCTGTTTTTGTCGTCCGGAGGCGCGGGACATCCGGCGTGCGCAGCGGATCGCGTCTGAGATCAGAGACTTCTCATGACCAAAGCCAAGGCAGCCCCAAGCTCATCCCCTTCGACGCCGCACGCTACCTCACGGACGACGAGACGATCGCCGAGTACATGAACGCGGTTCTCGAGGCGAACGATCCTGATCTTCCTCTTGGCGCTTGGCGACATCGCACGCGCCAGAGGCATGGCCCAGATCGCCAAGGAAACGGGCCTTGGCCGCGAGAGCCTGTAGGCGCTAACTTTGTCGTGACAGTAAGGACACCAAGGACACCAAAGACCTCAAGGACAGGCAACATGTCGTTTACCGCTCGTCCTTGACGTCCTTGGTGTCCTTACTGTCCTTGATTCCCCCACTGCTCGCCGCAAAGTTAGTGCCTGTACCCAACTCTCCTCTCCCCGAAAGGAGAGGAGGGGGGGAAATAAGTGGGCAGGGTGATCCCTATAGATTCTTCAGAAGGGAACGGAAGGAGCGATGGGCGGTCAGCCGCTCCATCGTCTTCTCCAGGCGGGTCTTGGCCACCGCCGTGGCTTGGCCGGTGAACGGATTCGGGCCGTCCGGCAACGGCAGGGTGGGAATGTAGGTCGGCGGGCGCCGCACGTGGGTCGCGGCTTCGAAACCGGAAGCGAGCTTGATGAGAGTGGGCTCGCTGAAGGCCCCGGCCATGAAGCTGATCCCCACCGGCAGGCCGAAGGCAAAGCCCATGGGAACGTTGATGATCGGGTAACCTGCCACGGCCGCCGGGCCGGAGCTGGCGCCCAGGAAGTGATCGCCGTTGACCAGGTCGATGGGCCACGCCGGCGAGCCCGTGGGCGCCACCAGGGCGTCCAGGCCCTTCTCGGCGATGATAGCGTCAATGCCCTCCGCGCCGGCCAGCCGGTGCCCCCTCTCCAGGGCAGCCAGGTATTCCTCTTCGCTGAAGATTTCGTCCTGGGCCAGCTCGAAGAACTCCTGGCCGAACCACTTCAGCTCCTGCTCGGCATGCGCGCGGTTGAAGGCGATGGCGTCCGCGAGAGAGTGGATCGGCACCCCCGTGCGGGTCGCGAGGTAAGCGTTGAGATCCCTCTTGAACTCGTAGATGAGGACGATGATCTCGGCCTGGTCGGCGTTGAGCTCGTCGATCGTAGGGATCTCCGCCGGGACGATCACCGCGCCCGCGTCCGCCATGGCCTGGATCGCTTCCTCATAGAGGGCGTCGGTCTCCCCGCTGTAGCCGGTGAAGCCGCCGCCGCGCATGACGCCGATGCGGGCTCCCTGCAAGCCGTCGGTATCCAGGAACTGGGTGTAGTCGGTCGAGAAGTGGCCCGCGCTCGCCGCCGTCGCGGGATCGCGCGAGTCGACGCCCACCAGGGCGCTGAGGACAGCCGCCGCGTCGGCCACGGTGCGAGCGTGCGGCCCCACCGTGTCCTGGGTGTGGGAGATGGGGATGACGCCGGCGCGGCTGGTCAGGCCCACGGTCGGCTTGATGCCGACGACCCCGTTGAGGGAGGCCGGGCAGACGATCGAGCCGTCCGTCTCCGTGCCCAGCCCGGCGGCGGTGAGGTTGGCTGCCACGGAGGCCCCTGAGCCCGAGCTGGAGCCGCACGGGTTGCGGTCGAGCACGTAGGGATTGCGCGTCTGGCCGCCGTAGCCGCTCCAGCCGCTGGTCGAGCTGAAGCCCCGGAAGTTGGCCCACTCGGAGAGGTTGGTCTTGCCCAGGATCACGGCGCCCGCGGCCCGCAGCCGGGCCGCCACCGTGGCGTCCTGGTGCGGTGGATCGCCGATTAGCGCCAGCGAGCCGGCCGTGGTGCTCATGCGGTCGGCCGTGTCGATGTTGGCCTTGAGCAGGATCGGGATGCCGTGGAGCGGACCGCGCACGTGCCCGTCCCGGCGCTCGCGGTCGAGCTGGCGGGCGATACGGCGGGCGTCCGGATTGACCTCCAGGACGGAGTTGATGGACGGGCCGCTCTCGTCAAGGGCCGCGATGCGCTCGAGGTACAGGTTGACCAGGGCCAGCGAGCTCAGCCCGCCGCGGGTCATGGCCGCCTGAAGCTGGGCGATGGTCGCCTCCTCCAGGGCCACCGCGGCGTCGCTGACGGGCACCTGTGCATTCGCCTCGGAAGCGCCGCCGAGCACCCCCGCCAAAGGAGCGCCGGCCCCCGCCAGCGCGCCCAGCCGGAGAAAGGTCCTGCGGCTCAGCTCATCTGGAGCATTCCTCTCGGTCTCATCCGACATACGGGTTCTCCTTTGCTGATACAGACGTGAGGAGCCAAGGGAGAGTGGATCTCCCAGGAATCGCGGATCGGATAGGTCGGAACGATGAAGTGAAGATGGCGGCCACCTTCAACTACTGAATAGGCGTCCAACTATACAACGGAAGGGTCCGGAGCGGTGGCCCTCTCCAGGAACGTGAGATAGGCCAGAGCGTGCTCCGTGGTCTCGCCGCACATCTCCTCCGACGGGCGCAGGCGCATGCAGACCTCGGGCCGCTCCGGCAGGCCGAAGAGGAGGCAGCGGTTGTCGTCCGTGAGCTGAACGCAACGCACGCCCGCCGGCTTGCCGTCCGGCATGCCCGGGATGGGAGAGGAGATCGAGAGGGCAATGCAGCACGCCCCACAGCCGGCACGGCAATCCATGGGCATTAGGCTATACTTCCCTTCCCCAATCGTCCATCTTCCATGAAGGGTCTCGATCGAGGAGGACCGACGCATGTCCGATGCCGATACGCAGCAGACTCGCCTCACCTGGAGGGGCACCGCCCTGGCGCTGGGCCTCGCCCTGGTATTTTCCCTGGGAACAGCTTCCGCCGCCCAGGCCGCTACCTTCACGGTGACCAACACCGACGACTTCGGTCCAGGCAGCCTGCGCCAGGCCGTCGAAGACGCCAACGCCGCCGCCGGCGCGGACGTCATCAATTTCCAGATCGCAACGCTGCCCGACGCGATCGTCCTGATCTCCGGCGAGCTCCTGGTCACCGACTCGGTCGACATCCAGGGTCCCGGCGCCGCGGACCTCGTCGTGACCGGCAACACCAGCTCCCGGATCTTCCATCTGGAAAACGGGGCAGCCGTGATCGACGTCACGATCTCGGGGCTCAACCTCGCCAGCGGCAGCGCCACCCAGGGCGCCGGCATCTTCGACGTCGGCGAGAACCTGGTCCTGGACAGTGTCCTGCTCACCGGCAACTCCGTCACGTCCGATGGCGGCGGCCTCTGGGCCAGCGGCTCGACGAGCCTGACGATCCGGAACAGCCGGTTTTCCGGCAACGCCGCGGACCGCGACGGGGGCGCGATCTACGTGGAGAACCTGGGCGGGCCCCTGCTCGTCGAGGACACCACCCTCACCGGCAACCTGGCGGGAAGAAACGGCGGCGGAGCGCTCTTCCTCACACCGGACGGCGCGATCACCTTCGACCGGTCCACGATCTCCGGAAACTTCACGACCCTCCAGGGCGGCGGCCTCTACCTCGACGGCTCGGCCGGCGGCGCCTTCGTCCTGCGAAACTCCACCCTCTCGGGCAACAACGCCACGGATGGAGCGGGCGCGTACTTCAACGCGCCGGCGGATCCGGTGAGCTTCGAGCACTCCACCGTCGCCAGCAACACCGCGAGCGGCACGGGCGGCGGGATCTTCGCGGCGTCCGCCACCATCACCCTCGATCAGACGATCGTCGGCGACAACACGGCCACCACGGACAACGACCTCGCCAACGACTCCGACGGCTCCTTCGACGTCCGCTTCAGCCTGATCGAAAGCCCCGGCACCGCCGCCATCAACGACAACGGCGGCAACGTCCTGAACCAGGACCCGCAGCTCGGCCCCCTGCAGAACAACGGCGGCTCTACCGAGACCCACAAGCCAGCCAACACCAGCCCGGCCGTGAACGCGGGCGATCCGGCCTTCACGCCGCCGCCGGCCACCGACCAGCGCGGCTTTCCCCGCGTGGCGGACGGCCGCATCGACATCGGCTCCGTCGAGATCGCGGCCGGCACCCTGCAATTCAGCTCGGCCACCTACACGGTCAACGAGAACGGCGGCACGGTCACCATTACGGTCACCCGCACCGGCGGCAGCGACGGCGCCGTATCCGTGAATTATCAGACGAGCGACGGCACCGCCACCCAGCCTGCCGACTACCTGCCCGCCGCCGGCACCCTCAACTGGGCGGACGGCGACACGGCACCCAAGACCTTCCAGGTCACCATCGTCGACGACATGCTCGTAGAGGGCAGCGAGACCGTGAACCTCACCCTGAGCGCACCCCAGGGCGCCACGCTGGGCTCTCCTTCCACGGCGGTGCTGACCATCGTGGACGGCGATCTACCGACGGGCAACGTGCCGGGCATCCCCACTCTGGGAGACGCGGGCAAGGTGCTCTTCGCAGGACTTTGCGGAATCGCGGCCTTGCTCCTGCTGCGCCGGCGCAGGCTGGGAGTCAACTGATTGAGCCCTTCCGAAGGGCGCCGTAACGGAGCTCACAGGCGACGACGATGCTCGTGCAGACTGGGTCGACATCCGGAAACGCTTCTTCCAGCGGAGCCCAGGTGGACAGGACCGCAAGGAGAGGCCGAAGAGGTACCGGCTCGACACTCAACCGGTCCCCTTCTTTGCGGATCAAGGCTTCAGAGCCTGGAAGCTCGAGGCCCACGAAGGATTGCGCAGTGCCCCCCGGAGGGCCTCGCAGCCAGGTTGCCTGATTCTGTAGTTGTGGGTGGCGCCCCTACGGCACGCAGGCGCCGCACGACCAACTGACGAGATCGTAGTAGTCGCTCCGGGAACCCGAGCAGCTTGGCCAGCCGTAGCAGGGGCGCCAGCACTCGCCGACCACGTTGACCTTTTCCGCCTCGGCGTAGAAGGTCTGCCGCCACGACTCCTCCTCACAGGCGAGGGCGTCGGCAGGGACCAGAACGATGGACGAGACCGTGAGCACGAAAAGCAGGGCCGCCGTCACGAGGGCAGGGCGGGTCAGGCGATGCCGAAAAAGGGCGTTCATCTGGGCGTTCTACTTTCCTTTAGAGCCACCTCCAAATCTACAGGTGCCTGAAAGGGTGGGGAGCGCGCCTGCCAGCGAAAGCCCTCAGCCCGCCCTCTTCGCGGCCTTCTTGGATGACTTCGCTGGCGCTTTCTTCGCTGTCGGCGGCTCCACGTCCTCCGGGTTCACGCCCGCCTGCTGGAGCATCTGGAGCGTGATCGAATCCTGGGGGATGCGCAGGTCGATCAACGACAGGCCGCGATTGGTCTTCGCTTTCTCGAGCGCCGCTTCGAGCTCTGTCACGGTGTTGACCACGGCACTCCAGCCGCCGCCGAAGACCTCCGTCAGCTTGGCGTAATCCCACGCGTGCAGCAGGTCGAAGGGCTCGGGGGGATGGCGCTTGCCCTCCTTGTCGGGAACGAAATAGTAGGGATCGACGAAGGCCTGCTCGATGCCGTAGAGCGCGTTGTTGAAGACGAAAACCACGGCATCGTGTCCTGAGCGCACGATATCGGAGACGGCCTGCACGATCTCCTGGAAGCCGCCATCGCCGCAGAAGACCACGGCCTTCCTGTCCGGCTCCGCGTAACCCACTCCCACGGCACCGCCCGGCGTGTAGCCGATCGAGTTCCAGGCTGCCTGGGCGATAAAACCGTTGCGTTTCGCCACGGGCAGCTCGGCTGCCGAGTAGAGGGCGATGCTGGTGTCGGCCATGAGCACCATGGAGTCGTCCACCCAGGTCTTCATACGCTCGAAGAAACTGTTGTAATCGACCTGCTCCGCGGGTTCGGCCGCCGCCAGTCCGGCTAGGCGGACCTGGGCCTTCTCGCCGGGCGTGGGCACCTTCGCGAGCACGGCCTTGGCGCCGGCCGGAGCCTTGTAGGCGCGCTCGGAAAGGCGCTCGGCGATCCTTCTCATGAAGGCTTCGAGCGGCACGTCCTCGAACTTTTTCTGCCCCACGCGAACGGAGTTGTTGTAGACGAGAATCAGGTTGTCGTAGTGGCCTTCGACCCAGACGGCGAAGTCGTCGGTCACGATGTTCCCCAGCCCCAGCACCCAGTTGGAGGCGTTGAACAGATCCATCACGTTCTTGACCGCCGAGGCGCCGTCGAACACACCCTGGAAGCCCGGCAGGTCTTCGGATAGAACGGATTTTCCGAGCAGGTCCGTGGTCCACGGGAGACGGGTCACGCGAATGACCTCTTCGAGCAATTCCTGGAGGCCGAAGCGCTGGACCTCGACGCCGGCCCAGATCACCGGCACGGTGGCGCCTTCGAGCCGCTAGAGGGTCTGATCCACGGCACGCTCCAGAGATCTTTTCGAAAGCGGCAGCGTCCCCGGCTGGAGCGCTCCTTCCGGCGGCGGGCAGGTCTCCGTCCAGGCGTTCTGGAAGACTTCGATGTAGACGGGCCGGCGCCAGGTGAGCGCCGCGTTCAAGGCGCGGTCGATCTTCTGCCCCGCCCGCCGCCCCGAGCGCACGATCTCCGAGGCCACGACCACGTTCTTCACCGAATCCCGGTCGGCCGAGAGCTTGCCCGTGGAGTGGTGATAGAGCACGCCTTCATGACGCTCGACCTGGCGCTGATCGAACGACGGGCTGCCGATGATCAGCGCGACCGGCAGCTCTTCCACGTACGAGCCGGCCAGGCAGTTCAGCGCGCCGAAGGTGCCCACGCCGTGGTGAGGCACATGGCGCCCGTGCCCTTGAGCCGGGCGTAGGAGTCGGCCGCGTAGCCCGCCACCCACTCGTTGGTGACGCCCACGCGGGTGCGCTGGTTCGTCTTGTCCACCATGCTGAGGAACGGCCCCGCGTTGTCGCCCGGGACGGCGAAGTGCACGACGCCGCTCTTGACGCTGTGGGTGTGGGCGCCGCCGAGCTCCTCCTTGGTGACGTCCTCGTGCGTCACGGTGCGCACGACGTCCGGGCCGGTCACGAA
>CAXTNS010000064.1:15930-16558 GCA_964245465.1 uncultured Thermoanaerobaculia bacterium | reverse complement strand
CTCGCTCGAGCCGTGCCGCAAGTGCCTGAAGGACTCGGGCCTGGATCTCAAGGAGGCGATGGCGCGCGGGCTGCCCGACCTCGATCCCCTGCTGCGGAGGATCGAGCGCACGCTCGACCGTCGGGGCGAGGTGCGGGAGGCCGCGAGCCCCCGGCTCGCCGCCCTGCGCCGGCAGATCCGCTCGACCCGCGACCAGATCTACCGGGACCTCGGCGAGTTCGTCTCCAGCCACAAGGACGAGCTCTCGGAAGAGACCATCCCCATGCGCGGCGGCCGGCTGGTCCTGATGCTCCAGTCCGGTGCCAAGGGGCGCACCAGCGGTCTCGTTCACGGCCGCTCGGCGACCGGCAAGAGCTTCTACTTCGAGCCCCTCCACGTGGTGGAGACCAACAACACGCTCCAGCAATCCGTTGAAGACGAGGAGGCGGAACGCCACCGCATCCTGGTCGAATTGATCGAAGCCTCCCGGGAGGCGCTGCCCGACCTGAGGGAGCACTCGCTCTTCCTCAGCGATCTCGACCTCCTTCAGGCCGCCGTGCGCTTCGGCGACCGTTGCGGCGGCAGCCTGCCCGAGATCGGCGCCCGGTACGACCTGCGTCTCCTCTCGGCCCGCCACCCCCTCCTCGAT
>CAXTNS010000064.1:3289-15920 GCA_964245465.1 uncultured Thermoanaerobaculia bacterium | reverse complement strand
AGACCGTGTCGCTCAAGACGGCCGGCATCCTGTCCCTGATGGCGCTGTGCGGCCTGCCCGTGCCGGCGGGACCGGGGAGCCGCGTGCCGTTCCTCCGGCGCTTGGTGGCAACCGTGGGCGACGAGCAGGACCTGCTGGCCGACCGCTCCACCTTCAGCGGCCGGCTGCTCCGTCTCAAGGAGGCCTGGGAAGGGGCGGGGCCGGACAGCCTGATCCTCCTCGACGAATTGGGCTCCGGCACCGATCCCGAGGAGGGGGCGGCCCTGGCCGTGGCCCTGCTCGAAGGGCTGCTGGAGAAGGGGAGCCTGGGCGTGATCACCACCCACCTCACCCAGCTCGCGGCCGCGGCCCTGGAGCTTTCCGGCGCCACCTGCGCGGCCATGGAGTTCGACCCGGACACGGGGCGGCCCACGTTCCGGCTCGTCCCCGGCCCGCCGGGCGGCAGCGAAGCCCGGGCCCTCGCCCGCCGGCTGGGCCTGCCGGCGGAGTGGCTCGACCGCGCCGAGGCCCGCCTGGGCTCCGAGCACCGCGACCTGCGGCGGCTCATCGCCGAGGTCGAGCGGGTTCGCCAGGAACTCGCCGAGACGCGGGATCGCCTGGAGGTCGAGCACGCGGACGCCGAAAAGCTCCGCCGCCGGCTGGCTGGCGAGCGGGCCGCCCTGGAAGAGGAGCGGCGGAGCACGGCGAAGAAGATGCGGACGGAGCTGGAAGACTTCCGCCGGCAGACCGCCGAGCGCCTGCGCCGCGAGGAGGAGCGCCTGCGCGAGCGCTTCGAGGGGGGGCGCCGCCGGGGACTGGCGGCCGAGGCCGTCCAGACGCTCTTCTCCGAGGCGCCCGCTTTCGTGGCTCCGGCGGAGCCGGAGCAGCCCTCGGGACCGCTGACGGTGGGCGAGCCCGTACGCCACCTGGGGCTCGGCTGGGAGGGCGTGCTCGAGAAGCTGGAGGACGGTCGGGCGGAGGTGCTCGTGCGCGGCAAGCGGGTGCGGTGCCGCCCGGAAGAGCTCGGCCCGGCCTCTTCCAAGAAGGAACCCGCGTCACGGCCCACGTCAAGAGAAATCCGGCCCACCTCGACCCTGGCCACCCGCGGCGACATCGACGAGACGACCGCGGTGCCGCCGGAGATCAACCTGATCGGCCTGCGCGTGGAGCCGGCCCTGGAGCAGCTCGACTCCTACATTGACCAGGCCCTCCTGGCCTCGCGCAAGGAGGTGAGGGTCGTCCACGGCCACGGCTCGGGCCGTCTCCGCCAAGCCGTCCGCGAGCACCTGAGAGGGCACAGAGGGATCGCGGAGATCCGCTCCGGCGCTCCCAACGAGGGCGGCAACGGCGCCACGGTCGTGACCTTTCGCGGTTCTTGAGCCTGTTGGCGGCCAATCCTGCTGGCAAACAAATCATGGCTTTCAGCAACGTCAACATCACCCCCCAACTCGTGCAGGCCGTGCGCGACGCGGTGGACATCGTCTCCATCGCCTCCGACCACACCCGCCTGCGCAAGGCCGGCCGGCGCTATCAGGGGCTCTGCCCCATCCACAAGGAGAAGACCCCCTCCTTCAGCGTCGATCCCGTCCAGGGGCTCTTCTACTGCTTCGGCTGCGGGGCCGGCGGCGACGCCATCAAGCTCCACATGCTGACCTCGGGCGACGACTTCCCGGCGGCCATCGAGGCCCTGGCCCTGCGCTACGGCATCCCGCTCCCCAGCCGCAACGAGACGCGCTTCGCGGGCGGCCGGCCCGAGCAGGACGTCGAGGGCGCCCTCCAGGCCGCGGCCGGGTTCTTCACGGACCAGCTCAAGAAGTCGTCCTTCGCCTGGGAGTACCTGGAGCGGCGGCGCATCCCGCTGGATCTCATTGAGCGCTTCGGCCTCGGCTATGCCCCGGACGGCTTCCGCAACCTGCTCCAGGCCCTTCACCCCCGCATCCCCCAGGCGGACCTCGAAGCGGCGGGGCTGGTCGCCCGCTCCGAGCAGCGGGGGGACCTCTACGACCGCTTCCGCAACCGGCTGATGTTCCCCATCCACAACGCCTCCGGCCGGCTCGTGGGCTTCGGCGGGCGCACCCTGGGGGACGACAAGGCCAAGTACGTCAACACCAACGAGCCCGCCCGCTTCCACAAGGGCACGCTCCTCTACGGGCTCCAACTCGCGAAGCGCGAGCTCCGCGAGCCCGGCCGGGCCGTCCTCTGCGAGGGCTACTTCGACGTCATCGGCACGGTCGCCTGCGGCCTCGACGCCGCGGTGGCCGGCATGGGCACCGCCCTCACCCCCGAGCAGGCGAAGCTCCTCTCCCGCTACGCCGAGGAGATCGTGGTGGCCTATGACGGCGACAACGCCGGCGAGAACGCCTTCCGGCGCGCCCTGCCCCTGCTGCTTGGCGAGGGGCTCGGCGTGCGCCGGGCACGCTTCCCGGGCTCGCACGACCCGGACTCCCTGCGCCTGGAGGCCGGGGAGGACGCTGTCCGGGAGGCCGTCGAGCGCTCCGAGGACGCCGTCACGGCTGAGATCGACCGGCTGATCCCCTCCGGCGTCCTGAAGGATCCCCAGCTTCAGGCAAAATCCGCGACCGCCGTCTCCGAGCTGCTGCGGCCCATCCCCGACGCCATCCTCCGCTTCGGCTACGCCCGCGGCGCGGCCACCCGGCTGGGGATCCCCGTCGAGATGCTGGCCCGCCGCATGGGAGGTGACCGCCAGGAGCCGGTCCCCGCCCCGCGGCGTCCGGCATCCGCTCCTTCTGTCGTCGATGGAGGAACCCCGAAGCTGGTCCGGAGCGTGGAGGAGCAGGTGCTCCACGAGCTGTTCCAGCAGGAAGATCCTGCCCGGATTCCGCCCCTGGACTCCCTGCCGCCCCCCGAAGTCTTCTTCGACACCGAATGCAGGAATATTTACGAAGTGTTCTGCGCTCTCTATGCAGAAGCCGGAGCCCCCCCAGAGGCCCAACGGGTGACCTCCCGGTTGGGGGAAGGGGCGGGAATAGTTGCCCGGTTCGCCAAGATTATGGTAGAAGGGAATTTTGTGTCCGGCCGGACCGGACTTCCTGAATCCCTCGACAAGTTGGTGGATCGCTGGCAACGGCAACGGCGCCAGGAGATGCAAAGAGAGATCGCGGAAGCCGAGCGCAAGGGGGATCATGCGCTTCTCGGCCGTCTCTTGGAAGAGAGAGACCGTTTGAACCGCAGCCTGCATCGGGGATCCCGGCAGAGCGCAAATCCCGGGCTCGGGTGAGCCCGGGTCTGTGCTCGTTCCCGATTTGGGGGCTGAGAGGAGAGCACTTTGACGATTTCGAGCCTCACACCCGTCGAAGAGAAGTACAGCTCGGTCAAGCAGCTCATCGAGCTGGGCAAGGAGAAGGGCTACCTTCTTTACGACGAGATCTACGAGATGCTGCCCGAGGAGGTGGTGAGCCTCCCGGATGAGTTGGACGAGATCTATCTCCGGTTCACGGATCTGGGCGTCGACGTGATCGACCGGCCCGAGCGCTACCAGAACCGGGATGACTTCGAGTCCGGCCCGAACGAGTTTGACAAGAAGGAAGACGAGACGACGGAATTCGGTCTCGCCACCCACGAGAAGACCAACGACCCCGTGCGCATGTACCTGCGCGAGATGGGCACGGTCCCCCTCCTCGACCGCGAGGGCGAGGTGGAGATCGCCCAGCGCATCGAGCAGGGCGAGTGGCTGATCTACGAGGCCCTGTGCGAGAACCCCGTGGTCCTGCGCGAGCTGCTGCGTCTGAACGAAATGGCGGCCAAGGACAAGCGCATCCTGCGCGAGCTGGTCGACGCCGATCCCGACGAGCCGCTCGACCCCAAGTCCACGGACCGCATCAAGGGCAACTTGAAGATCTTCGAGCAGATCGCGGCCAACGACCGCGAGATCGGCGAGCTGCGCAAGCGCCAGAAGCGCTGCAAGCCCGACGGCGAGAAGTACCTGGAGATCGAGCGCGAGATCGACCGCCTGGTGGCCAAGATCGCCAAGGACATCCGCACGATCGACTTCAGCGTCCAGACCCGCAACCGCCTGGTCGACTTTCTGAAGGACATCGACCGGCAGTTCTCCCGCTTCGAGCAGGACATCAAGCGGGCGCAGACGGCCCTCAAGCGCGAGACCAACGACGAGCTCAAGGCCCTGCACCGCCGCCGCATCGAGAAGTACCGCGGCAACCTGCGCGAGCTGGAGGAGCGCTACGGCACCACCCACGCGGAGATCGCCGCCACGATCAACAAGATCCGCCAGGGCGAGGCCGTCTGCGAGCGGGCCAAGGAGGAGCTGATCGTGGCCAACCTCCGGCTGGTGGTCTCGATCGCCAAGAAGTACACCAACCGCGGCCTCCAGTTCCTGGACCTGATTCAGGAGGGGAACATCGGCCTCATGAAGGCGGTGGAGAAGTTCGAGTACCGGCGCGGCTACAAGTTCTCGACCTATGCCACGTGGTGGATCCGGCAGGCGATCACGCGGGCCATCGCGGACCAGGCGCGGACCATCCGCATCCCGGTCCACATGATCGAGACCATCAACAAGCTCACCCGCACCAGCCGCTCGCTGGTGCAGGAGCTGGGCCGCGAGCCCACCGCGGAGGAGATCGGCGAGCGTATGGACCTGCCGGCCTCCAAGGTGCGCAAGATCATGAAGATCGCCCAGGAACCCATCTCGCTCGAGACGCCCATCGGTGAAGAGGAGGATTCGCATCTCGGCGACTTCATCGAGGACAAGAACGCCGTCTCACCCATCGACGCGGTGGTCTTCGCGAACTTGAAGGACCAGACTCGCAAGGTGCTCAAGACCCTGACGCCGCGGGAGGAGCTGGTTCTCAAGATGCGCTTCGGCGTGGGCGACGGCTCCGAGCACACCCTGGAAGAGGTGGGCCGGTCGTTCAACGTCACCCGCGAGCGCATCCGCCAGATCGAGTCCAAGGCGCTGCGCAAGCTGCGTCACCCCAGCCGGGCGACGAAGCTCAAGCCGTTCCTCGACAACTCCGCCTAGCGCTTCTCCCGTAGGGGCGGCCCCATGGGGCCGCCCCCTGCGACCGGTCCATGGACCGCGGTTCTCCCGCTCTTCGGTTGTGGGGGGTAGTTGTGTGGCTGTCACGCCCCCGCCCCTTGCGCGGCGGTCAAAAGGTCCGCCAGCGACCACGGTTTCCGGGCGATACCCGCCGCCATCGCGGGCGTCATCCGGACCGACTTATGGAACTTCACGAAGTTGTAATACGCGAAGTAGAGCGCCAGGGCCGCCCGCAGGTTCTCCTTCTTGCGGCTGAAGCCGTTGGACAGGCGGGTGAACCGGCGCAGGTGGCCGCGCAACGTCCAGTTGGCCCGCTCGACGTGTGACGTCGAGATCTGGTCTTCATCCGGGGCGCCAGAGACAACGATCTTCTCCTGTCCTATCAGGCGGGGAGGGGCGTACCGTCTGCCTTCCTCCCCGCCTTCGTTCCCAAACTCCTTGACGACCTGGGCGTAGTCCACCCGTCCGCCGAACGCGAATTCCACCGCGTTCGGGTAGCCGTTGAAGCCGTCCGTGCTCAACTGGAAGCTGCCCGCCGTGGCCGTCGCCAGCTTCTCTATGAAGTCGTGGGCGTCCCAGGTGTTCCGCCGTCCCAGGTGCCACGCCAACACCAGCTTGGAGTGCCTCTCTACGCCGATGTAGCAGTAGGCGTCCCCGGCGTCAGGATCGGAGATCTTCTTCCGCTCCCGCGTCCCCTGCTTGCAACGGACGTAGGTCCACAACTCATCCGCTTGCACGTCTTGGACGGGGACCGCCTTGACCGTCTCCGTCAGCATCCGCTCGCACCCCTGCCCGACCTGGACCAGCAGCCGGAGGATGGTCTTCTTGTCCACGTCCACGATGCGCTCGACGGAGCGCACGGCGTTCCCCTCGCACAGGAGGTGGAGACAGAGAAGCGCCTTTTCGAGCGGGATCTGCATCTTACCCAGGGGCCGTTCCGGGCGTACGGAGAACGTCTTGCGGCACGTGAGGCACCGGAAGCGCTGGTTACCCTTCCGATCCTTCCCCATTTTCGTAGCAGGAGCTTGGCAGGTTTCGCACTGCATGGCGGTGACCTCCTCGGGTCGCTGCCAGCCGTGCCATAATAGGGGTGTGGGTCCGTTCGGCTTCGGCTGGCGGGTCTTTGCCCCGGCGGTCGCTTCCAACGACTCCCGGGGCGTTTAATTTTACGCTTCTTACATGCCTGGATCATACCATAAGTAGGATAAAAATCAATAGTTTAGGCCAAAATCCGGCCTGGTTTTTATGAGGCGGCGGGGCAGACCCAGAAATAGAAGCCCAAGCTGCCAGCGGCAAGGTGGGCGGGGGGCGTCGAGGTACACCATGGCACACCTCCGGTATTGACCCCGGAGGTGTGCGGCCTTAGGATGGCGCGTGTAGGGCCGCGCCGGACGCCGGACGCACTCCGGAGTCTGGTAGGTACGGTGGAGGTGAGGGGAATCGAACCCCCGGCCGGCTGGTTGATGAGGCCCCCGGCACCCACCAGGGTCACCCCCGCTGAGCACAATAAGCGGTCGGGTTAGGGACGTGTGGCAACGCGCCTCACCCGGCCGCGCTTCTAAGTCTCCTCTTTGCTCTCCTTACCAGTAGTCGCTTTACTGCCGCCTGTTTCGTATTCCTCCAGTTGATCGATCAGGGTGAAGACGAAGTTCCTGTCCTTCTGACTCAGCGAGAACAGGTCAAGCGTTGCCGAGATGGTCAAGGTGCCTCCGCTCGCAAGGCTGACCGTTCTTGAGGTGCCCGGAGGTTTTGGCGCCTCCAACTCCTCCGACGAGGACGCGGGCGGCTGATTGAGGGGTGTGTTCCTAGAAGAAGGGGGAGGGATACGCACCATGCCCCCGTCCCGCTCGATTAAGCCCGCGAGTTCAAGGTAGTCAAGCAAAGTCTGAAAATTCAACCGGTATGACCGGTCCGCATTGGCAGCTCGCGCCAGGATCTGAATGGCATCTTTCTCCTGCCGAGGCGCGACACCCAGGTGGGGCAATAGTTCCTGCGCACCCCACGTCTTTGCGAGAACGGGTCCAAGTCGATGGCCGGGAGATTCCTCTTGCCACTTGATGGCATGCTGGTAGTCCTTGAGCGCATCGGAGGGGACGAACCCTCTGCCGCTTTTCTCAAGCAAGCCGGTATCGAGAAAGAAGCCGTTCATGAGTCCTACCGTGCTTGGGTTAATCCCGAGCAGCTTTGCAACCTCCATGTTGCCCGCCGGCTTGTTCGTCGAATCGTAGATGCTCGCGTAGGCTGCTAGGGCCTCCTTCTGCTTCGGGAAGCTCACCCGTTCCGTGGGGAGCACTTTGGTGGGGCGCTGCTTCCTTTGGGATGACTGCGACTCAGCAGGCGATGGCGTGACAGGCGATTCCGGCTCGCCCTCACCCTCCTTGTCAGGGCTTGTGTCCGGGGCAGCGGGTTCGTTCATGGCGCCTCTCCTTTCAGGGGGACGTGTGGCGATCTGATCGTAGAGCAGGGTGTGCTTCCCGGTCAAGGGGTGGCTCATAGTCCGCGCCACCGACACCAGATAATCACTCGCATGCCACTCAGCCACAGTCGATTTACAGACGGACAGAGTACCGGACTTTTCGTCCTAACCTTACTACTTGCAAGAACTTACCATGTCTGCCTACATTGGACTCTGGACTCTACATCGATGAGCTGACTATGAGCTATGCCATCGGCTGTAGGTGTCGAAAGTGGCCGGAGAAGTGGCTGGCGTAGCCCGGCCGGGCGGACTGATGGTCACGCGGAGGCTTGTTTTGATGATTTGGGGTGTTGTAGACTTAACCTGCCCGAGAGGCGCCTTCTTTTCTCAGTAGCTTGTTACCTGCCCTTCTGGAGCTACCGGCGACGGCAACGTCGGAATACGGGGGCCGGCGGAACTGACCGTCGGACCTTCAGAAGGAGAAAGCAAGGTGAACAAGAAGCGCTGTAAGAAGAAGTGGAAAGGGCCGCATGGCTTCAAAGCGACGGGTCACGACCGTCCCGCGAAGTCCACGCGGCCCCAGAAGCAGCCTCGATCTACCCCTCTACGGCGTTAATCCTGACAGGGATACCGTAGCTAGGTAGCTGAGAGACGGGCGTCTCTCGGGCAACAATTATACCCCCCCACGAAAGAAGAAGAAAGGGCCAGCCCCTCCTCGGAACCGGCCCCCGCGCTTCTTACACGTCTTCCCGCTGAAACCGTTGGAGGAGCGGAGCGGGATCTTGGGTAGGTTCAGAGCCATCCCCTCGCACCCAGACACGGGCCAGCTCGGCGGCAAGGGTGCGGCACTGCGCGGCGCTCCGGAGTGTGGCAATGATCCGCCCGGACGGGACGTAGACCAGGGTGTAGAAATCGTTGTAGCGATCCGCCCGGGCGTCCGTCCCCCGGTAGTAGCCAAAGGGCAAGGAGACGCATCCCCGGACGGTGACCGTCTCCCCTGTCACGAAGCGGGCCGCGAAGGTGGCGGCACGTCTCCACCCCAAAGGGATAGGACGCCCGGCCCGCTGGAGGGCGTCGAGATGGCGGTCTGCGGCTTCCGCGATCCACGTGCCCACCGACCGATGCCCCTCAGCATCCGCCGCCCGCTTCCAGCGGAGAGACTGCCGCTCCGTGGCGCGCACGGTGAAGCTCGCCGTCTTCATGGCTCTTCCAGGTCCCGAAGGGCTTCCAGGGCTCGCCGGAGGTCGTCCTTTGGGAGGGCAGACCTCGCCAGGCAGAGGGGAGACCCCGCCCTCGCTTCGTGCGATCCGGACGAAGAGAGGGGAGACGCGGATAAGAGGGGGCAGAGACGCACGAAGCTTCGTACGGAATTCCCCTCTCGTCCCGTCGATCGCCGGCGGGTCCTGCCTCGCCCGGGCGGCTTGCCGGATCCGCCGGCCTCCGTTCCCATTCCTGCTGAGCGGTGGGGCCGGACGGACGGAGGAAGTCGGCGAGCGCGTACGGCGTCCGGTGGAGACAGCTTGCGAGGGCGCTCCCAGGAGCGCTACGCCAGCAGGGCAATTTTGCCTCGCTGACCCCTCGCCGCGCCTGTTTGACAGCGGAAACTGATCCGCCTACAATTCCGCCTCCCGGGTCAGCCCGGGAGGCTTCTTTCCACGTTCCTCGGTAGCTCAATGGTAGAGCGTTCGGCTGTTAACCGAAATGTTGGGGGTTCGAGTCCCTCCCGAGGAGCCATTCTCTCCCTCGCAGTCCTCTTCTCCCTACTGAACTCGTCCTTGCAGGGCGGCCAGAAAGGCCCGCAGATCGGCTGGACCTTCCTTCGCGGTCCGGTAGACGCGCTCCATGTCGAGCGTCTCGTAGGCGTGGGCGACGACGTTGCGGAAACCGGCTGCCCGGACGAGGCGGGCCGCCAACTCGGGCGTCAGGTACCCGGCTTCTGCCAGACGCTGAAAGGCATCGCCATAGTTTTTTGGAGTTCCCAGACGGAAGTGGACACAGGCAGAGCCTGCTAGATCGAGAACCGCCTGAACCGCCTGCCAGAGGTGGAGGATCACGGAGTCCGAGGCGCTCATCATGGGTTGGAGCTCTTCGACATCCTCGGGCAGACACTCGGTGGCCCGGACGAGG
This sequence comes from uncultured Thermoanaerobaculia bacterium, assembly GCA_964245465.1. Lineage (GTDB taxonomy): Bacteria > Acidobacteriota > Thermoanaerobaculia > Multivoradales > UBA5704 > DATARR01. The sequence continues at coordinate 6,384 of CAXTNS010000064.1, read as the reverse complement.
TGCCGTTCGATGTAGACCGTCTTCTCCGCGAGCAGGATACGGTCCAGACGGCTCATGATTTCATCAGTCCCTGGAGGATCGCCTCGTAGCCCTCTTTGAACACCGGCTCCATGTCCCACCAGAAGTAAGACGCCTCGGACCAGAAGCGATCGAAGACCTCGGGTCTGGATGCGAACAGGAGCCGTCCCTCCGCCGCGGCACGGTAGCGGAGCAGGCCATTGGCCCGCCGGAGGTCCACCAGATCGATTCGGTCCGTGTCCAGAAGCAGGACTAATCTGGCAAGGAGGTCGTCAGGATCGAAGCCTGGACCCACGAGATAGGCAAAGTCCCAATCGGACTCCGAGTGGTCGTCACCACGGGCTCGTGAACCGAAGAGCATCAGCAGATCGAGACCTGGAAACCCTCGGGCCAGCTCGGTCACTTTTCTCTCTTCCGTCACAGACATGCTCCAAGCCTAGCAGACCTCACGTCTCCGACAGGATTCGTCCGAGGAGCACGACCAGGCAGATCCCCGCGATCACCAGGGTGACCGGCATCACCCAGCGTGCCCAGCGGGGCTCGCTTGCGGCGTTCCCTTCGAGACTCAGCTCGGCGGGCTGCCAGGGATGGCCGAGCAGGGTTTCTCCCAGGGCCGCCAGGTCGTAGGAGGGAGGCCTCAGGGTCTCCGGACCCACGAGCAGGCGTACCGGCGCGGTTTCCTCCCCTTCCGGCCAGACGAAGAGGAGCACGTCCCGCCGCCGCCAGACGGCCGCTTCCAGGTCCGCCAGCGGCGGGTTGTCGCCGTCGTAGAAGCGGACCGAGAGGACCTGCGGCGCGCGGCCGGGGAGCGGCAGCCGCTCGTGGCAGGGAAGGGGCGGCTGCGGCCGGCACTCCCAGGTCTGGCGGACGGCGGCCGGAGGACGGTTCCGCCGTTTCCCGTTCTCCTTCCGGGGGGCGGCCTCCACGGCGGGCTCCAGGTAGCGCACGCCGACCGCGCGCCGCATCGGCCGGGCGGGGGCCGTGAGGTCCAGCTCCGTCAACGGCAGGCCGGGCTCCGGCAGGCGGATCTCCAGGTCACTCTCCCGGGATCGCCGGCTGCTGCCCCTGGGATCCAGATCCCACGACCGGGCCACGAGCGCGGGCGCGGCCGGCGACCAGCGGTAGAAGGGGATCTGGCGTTCGCCCGACACCAGCCGCAGGTTCCCCAGGTCGGCCCGGGCGGCGCGATAGACGGCGTCCGGGAGCTCCAGACGGACCAGGAAGCCCGGGTGCGCGGAGGGGGCCACCACCCGCCAGGCGGCGGCGAGCCGGCGGCTCCCCAGACGGACGGCCGGGGCGGTGGCCGCGGCCGGCAGTGGGGGCGGAGAATGCTCGGTCTCGGTGCCCGCTTCCAGCCAGGAGGACTCGATGTCTGCGGGCGCGGGTGCGGGAGAGGCCGCGGTCCGCCGCGCCTCGGTCCGCGCCACGCCGCCGTAGGCCAGGGCATACCGTCCGGGCTCGTCCGCTCGGAAAAGGACGGTCTGCACGGAAGTCTCGACACCCCAGCTCGCCACTCGCGGCGGGTCCTGAACGGAGCCGTGAAGCTCCAGCCGGAGAATGGCGTCCGCCATGGGCTCCGGTCCGCCGGCGATCAGATGGCGCAGAGACCGCGCCGCTCCTTCCTGTCTCTGCCATACCCCCTCGGCCAGGGTCTGCCACCGCGAGTCGCGGGGAGCCTCCAGCCGGTATCCCGTCCGTCCGCCACCCGTGATCTCCAGGGTGAGGCGCCGCACGATCTGGCCGGCGGCCGGCAGCACCAGGGTGCAGAAGGCCTGGCCCGGCTGGCTCGTGTCGCATTCAGTGTCCCGGGAGGTCACCGAGAGCGTCGGACCGGTCACCGCTTCCACTTCGGCCGCCGCGACCCGGGGAGGCTGCGCCTGCCGCGCCCAGTGGAAGCGGAGGTGGCGGTCTCCGGTCGCGGGGTAGGAGAAAGGGGTCCATCCGGAATCTCCCTCCACCTCGCCGAAGCTTCCCGCGAGGGGCTGCCACGCCGCCCCGTCCGGGCTGCTGTCGATCCGGTCCGGTGGCGTCAGCGGCGGGAAAACGGGTTGGAGGAAGAGCCGCTCGTGCGGCAGGGGATCGGCCCCGAGGTCCACGGCGATCTGCCAGCCGTCGTCCACCCGCTCGGGTTTGGAGAGCGTCACGGGCCGTCGCTCGCTCCGGGGGGCGGCGGGCTCGATCCGGAACGGGATCTCGCCCCCGGCCGGCGATAGCACATGGAGATCGGAAGCGCCGGGCGCCAGGTGCTGGAGGGTTGCGAGGTCGAGCGGTACCCGCACCCATCCCGGGGCTGGCACCTGGACCTCGCGCGTGTAATGGAATCCCTCTACGGCGGCCAGCAGGAACGCATGTTGCATGAACAACAGCAACAGAGTCCCAGAGATCGCGGCCGGGCGACTCATGGAGATTTCAGGAAGCTCTGGAGAAGGGTGACGGCTGTGCTCCCACCGCCCGGGGCGTGTACCAGACCGGAGAGATGGGGCCTCCAAAGGAGCGCTGGAAATAAGTGTACACCACCTCCTGGCACGATGGGAATACCCCATTTTCTATACGCGCTGGGAACGGTGATCGTCCACCAGCTTCTCCACCACCGAGGGATCGGCCAGCGTGGTGATGTCTCCCAGCTCCTCGTACTCGCCCGCCGCGATTTTGCGCAGGATACGGCGCATGATCTTGCCGGAACGGGTTTTGGGGAGGCCGGAGACGACCTGGATGCGGTCCGGCGTCGCGATGGCGCCGATGACGTGCCGTACCTGCTCCTTGAGCATGCCCACCAGCTCTTCGCGGTCCCAACCCTCGTAATCGGGCGTCGGGTGCACGTAGGCGTAGATGCCCGTGCCCTTGATGTCGTGCGGGAAGCCCACCACGGCGGCCTCGCCCACGGCGTCGTGGGCCACCAGGGCGCTCTCGATCTCCGCCGTGCCCAGACGGTGCCCTGAGACGTTGAGCACGTCGTCCACCCGGCCGGTGATCCAATAGTAGCCGTCCTGGTCGCGCCGGCAGCCGTCGCCGGTGAAATAGAAACCCGGGTACTGCGAGAAGTAGGTCTGGCGGAACCGCTGGTGATCCCCATAGAT
>CAXTNS010000064.1:2045-3279 GCA_964245465.1 uncultured Thermoanaerobaculia bacterium | reverse complement strand
CCCATAGATCGTCCGCGCCTGTCCCGGCCAGGTGCCTCTCAGGCAGAGGTTGCCCGACACGTCGTTGCCCTCCAACTCCTGCCCCTGCTCGCCCACGAGCACCGGGCGGACGCCGAAGAACGGCAGCGTGGCCGAGCCCGGCTTGCAGGGGATGGCGCCCGGCAGCGGTGTGATCATGATGCCGCCTGTCTCCGTCTGCCACCAGGTGTCCACCACGGCGCACCGCCCCTCCCCCACCACGTCGTGGTACCAGAGCCACACCTCGGGATTGATCGGCTCGCCCACGGAGCCCAGGATGCGCAGCGAGTCGCGCCGGTACCTCTTCACCCACTCGTCCCCGGCGCGGGCGATGGCCCGGATGGCCGTGGGCGCCGTGTAGAAAATGTTGATCCCGAGGTCGTCCACCATCCGCCAGTACCGTCCGGCGTCCGGGTAGGTGGGGATGGACTCGAACATCACTGTCGTAGCGCCGTTCGTGAGCGGCCCGTAGAGGATGTAGCTGTGGCCCGTGATCCAGCCGATGTCCGCGGCGCAGCAATAGACGTCGCCCGGGTGGTAGTCGAAGACGTACTTGTAGGTGGTCGCCGCGTAGACGAGGTACCCGCCGGTCGTGTGGAGCACGCCCTTGGGCTTGCCCGTGGAGCCGGAGGTGTAGAGGATGAAGAGCGGGTCCTCCGCGGCCATCCACTCGACCGGGCAGGTCGAGCGCTGCCGGGAGGTCTCATCCTCCAGCCACAGATCCCGCCCGTCCTCCATGGGGACGTCCTTGTCCGTGCGGCGGACCACGAAGACCTTCTCGACCAGAGACAGGCCCTCGACGGCCTTGTCCACGGTCGCCTTCAGGGGGATGCGCTTGCCGCCCCGCAGGCCCTCGTTGGCGGTGAAGACCACCTTGCAGCCGGCGTCCAGGATGCGGTCCCGCAGCGATTCGGCGGAGAAGCCGGCGAAGACCACGGAGTGGACGGCGCCGATCCGGGCGCAGGCCAGCATGCTGTAGGCGAGCTCGGGCACCATGGGCAGGTAGATGCACACCCGGTCGCCCTTCCTCACGCCGTGGGCAAGGAGGACGTTGGCGATCCGCGCCACGTTGTGCTTGACCTCCCGGTAGGAGATGGAACGGTACTCCCCCGGCTCGTCTCCGGCCCAGAGGATGGCCGTCTGCTCGCCCCGGTCCGGCAGGTGGCGGTCCACGCAGTTGTAGCAGGCGTTCAGGCGGCCGCCGCCGAACCAGGAG
>CAXTNS010000064.1:0-2035 GCA_964245465.1 uncultured Thermoanaerobaculia bacterium | reverse complement strand
TCCTGATACTCCGCGAGGCTCTTGACGTAGGCTCTCTCCGAGATGTGGGGCTTGACAGGGATCATGGGGCGGCTCCTTCGGGTCAGGTGACGCGAACCTCGAGCAGGAGCGCATTGTATATTCAGGAGACGCCATGAAGACCTTCCCTCGCCTGCTCGCCCTTCTCCTCCTGACCTGCCCGGCCCTCCTCTCCGCCCAGACCCCCGTAGGCGGTCCGATCCAGGTGGCGGCGGCTGCCACCGGCCGGCCGAACGAGCCCCATCTGCAGGAGCCCGCCGTGGCCATGAACCCTCGGGGCGACTTCGTCGCCGGCTGGACACGGCTCAGTCCGAAGGGCAATCTGGCGGGTCGGCTGGCGGTCGCCCCGGACGGCTCGTTCCTGGTGGTCTGGGGCGAGGTCGAGCTCCCAGACAATCGCCTGGACTCGCTCCTGAAGGGCCGCCTCTTCAACGCCGGCGGCACTCCCCAGGGTCCAATCTTCCTGATCAGCGACAGGTTGTCCGAGACCACCCTCACTGGCTATGACACCGCCGTCGATGAGGACGGCAATTTCCTGGTGACTTGGCTCCAGTCCCGGTTTTCCCCGGTTCCGCAGGGGCTGTCGGCGTTTGTCCGCCGCTATGCGCCCGATGCCTCTCCGCTGGGAGGACCGGCACCCGCCGGACACCGGCCGGCAGGCCAGGAGATCGCGGCAACTCCCGGCGGGTTCGTGTCGACCTGGAAACCGCCCTCCAACGATCCTTCCAGGGTCGTCGTGAGCCGGTCCGCGGCTACCGGCGGGTCCCCGGGGCCCCTGGTACAGTTGGGCACGGCGCTACCCCATTCATCGGGTCCGGTCCTCGCGGGCAACGGTACCGGAAGCTTCGTCGCCGCCTGGCTCGCCCCGCTCCAGGGGAGCAAGGGCTCTATCCTGGTGGTCCAGCGGCTGCGGGCGGAGTGATGAGAGACGGGTGCCCTATCAAGAACTGTAGTATGCTCTCTTGACATAGAAATATTCCGAGCACGATCCTTCCTGTCAGGAGACACGCCGTGAAGACTCTTCGATCCCTCCCGCTCCTGCTGCTCCTCGTTTTTCCGGCCCTGCTTTCCGCCCAGACCCCCGTGGGCGGCGCGATCCAGGTGACCTCGATGCCGGTTGCGCGGGGAGCGGACGTGGCGATGAGCCCCGGCGGCGACTTCGCCGTCGCGTGGGTCCGGACGGGTTCTGATGGCTTTCCTCAGGGAGTATTCGGCAGGATCTACAACGCGGACGGCTCCCCCAGGACCGGCGAATTCAGGATCAACGAGAAACGCTCGGACCGTCCGTTCGCCGTGCAACTCGCGATGATGGACGACGACTCTTTCGTCGCCGTGTTCGCCACGCCGGGCTTCATCCAGGCGCGGCGCTTCACGGCCGGCGGCCGACCGCTCGGCGGCAACATCCGGGTAGCCCAAACGCCGTTCAACGGCATGGAAGTGGGTAGCCGTGCAGACGGCGGTTTCGTGGTGGCCTGGGCGGGGACTTTGATCGAAGTGGCCGCCCGGGTTTTCGGAGCCGGCGGCCAGCCCCTCGGGCCGGAGGTCCAGGTCGTAGCCGCCCGGGCCGGCAGGCCGCGGCTGGCCGTACGTCCCGACGGCTCGTTTCTGGTGATCTGGGCACAGCTTGAGACCACGGGCCCGGCGGCCCACGACGTTTTCATCCAGGGCCGGCTCTTCAATGCCGACGGCACCCCCAGGGGCGAGAGCTTTCTGATCAGCGAGAGACTGTCGGAAGACGACGCGTCCTTCACCGGTTATGACGCGGCCGTCGACAGCGGCGGCAACTTCCTCGTAACCTGGCTCCAGGGAGGGGGAGAGCCCAACGTGTTCTCGACCTTTGTTCGGCGCTATACGCCGGATGGGTCTCCTCTGACAGGACCGTCGCTCGCGGGGCACCGGCCCGCCGGTCAGGAGATCGCGGCCGGACCGGACAACAGCTTCGTCTCAGTCTGGCAAACCCTTCCCGGCCCCTCCCTCAGCGCCCTCAGCGTTGTCGCGCGCCAGTTCGAGGCCGATG
>CAXTNS010000063.1:10984-16797 GCA_964245465.1 uncultured Thermoanaerobaculia bacterium | reverse complement strand
AATAAATGCCTGGGCTTTGCAAAACCGCGGGGTTAACCCGACTGCTGGGAGTCCCCTTCCGGGGGCTCTTTTGACTCGCCCGGGAATTTATGCCCGGGCGGGGGCGCGGTCGCTTGGAACCGCGGGATGAATTTATGCACGGGTACCGTTTGCGCCCGCCCGCCCGCACCGCTAGAATCCGCTTGTGACGGAGGGCACAAAGTGCGCCTCCCTTCCCCAATCCAAAGACCTAATATGACTGAGACCGCCACCGGCATCCGCATCCGTCAGCTCGACGAGCTGGACATCAGCGACATCGTCACCATCGACGAGAAGATCAGCGGCCGGTACCGGCCGGAAGTTTGGGAGCGCCAAGTGGGTTATTACCTGCGTAGGGCTCCCGAGACCTCGGTCGTGGCCGAAGTGGACGGCAAGGTCGCCGGGTTCATGCTCGGCGAGGTCCGGTCCGGGGAGTTCGGGCTGGAGGAGAAGACGGGTTGGATCGAGATCCTGGGCGTCGATCCCGGCCAGCGCGGCAAGGCGATCGGCCGGCGAATGGCAGAGGCGGTGCTGGAGTACTTCCGTGCCCAGGGCGCCCACAGCGTCCGCACCTTGGTGGACGAGCAGATGGAGGACATCAGCCACTTCTTCAGCTCCCTGGGGTTCGAGGCGTCGACCCTCAGGCCGTTCGTCAAGAAGCTTTAACGTCGTTATTTTCGCTGATACCTTCGCTGATACCGCTCGCGGCGCGGGCGCAAGGGGATAGCAGGAGAACCGGATGAGCGTGAAGACCAGCACTCTGCCGAAGCCATACCACCAGGCCGTCCTTCGCTGGAGGGACGTGTTCCTGCCGGACTACAACTTCCTCATCGAGAACTGGGACAAGCATTTCCCCACCGATTCCCAGTTCGAGCTCTGCTCCTACCGCGAGATGGGGATGTGCAGCGAGGTCGAGTGCGGCGACCACAAGGGCAAGCCCAAGGCCAAGAAGGCCGCCGATCTGCAGCCCGAGCAGGCCCACCACCTCTTCGGCGCCATCCGCGCCCAGGCTTCGACCGAGTTCGGCTCCATCCAGCAACACCGCCTGACGCTGGCCCGCGCCCAGGAGGAGGAAGAGCAGTTCTGGATCCTCCGCATGATGGCCGAGGAGCTGCGCCACGGCTACCAGATGCTCCACCTGCTGGTCGAGGACGATTGGAGCTCGGTCTCCAAGGACTCGACCTCCGACATCTTCGAAGACATCCTGTCGATGAACACCGGCTCCCACGTGCTGGGCGCCTTCAACATCGACTTCGACTCGTTTGTCGACAACGTCGTCTTCTGCGCCCTGATCGACCGCGTGGGCAAGTACCAGCTCCAGATGCAGAAAATTTCTGCCTATCAGCCCATGGCCGAGAGCATGCCCCAGATGCTGCGCGAGGAGGCCTTCCACCTCGCGGCCGGCGTCGTCCCCATGCGGCGCTGGGCCACGGCGGCCGCCCGCGGCGAGACCTTCGTCACCATGGACATGCTCCAGAAGGTCGTCAACAAGTGGCTGCCGCGCGGCCTGGAGATGTTCGGCGACGAGCGGGGCGGCGGCTCGAACGTGCGCATGGGTTTGAAGCCCATGAAGAACGCCGAGGCGCAGAAGCAGTATTACGACGAGGTCGCCAAGCTGGTGCGCGACGTCAACCTGCGCTACCTGCGCGCACGGATCGAGAACCTGAGCCACGGCGACTCCGAGACCGTGATCAACCGCATCCTGGCCGGCGAGACCGTCGAGGGCGTGCGCCGCGAGGACCTCATCCACATGCCGCACGCGGAGTTCTTCCGCCGCCGCGGCGTGCCGGCCTTCCGCATGGTGGGCTTCGCGGGCGAGACCTTCACGTCCCTGCCGGACTACCTCCAGCACCTGGTCCAGAACCTGCCCGAGTCCTACCGCGCCAGCCGCGACTACAAGGATTACGTGCAGGCGCTGACCGAGGTGGTAGAGGGCAGGACGACCGTTGAGCAGGCTACGGGCCGCATGCCGGCCCTGCGCCGCGTGGCCGGAGCGTGCCCGTGCTCGAAGTCGGTGCGCTGGATGGTCGACGATCCGGCCGGGGTGGCCGCGATCGTCTCGGCGCCGGAGCCGGCCGGCCAGCCCGTAGCCTGAGATCAGTTATTCTAGGCAAGTAACTTTGAGCAAGCCATCCGGAGGGAGGGGCTTCTTCCAATGAGCGCGTTCAACCGCGTGCTGGTCACCGGCCTGCCCGCCGTGCCGAAGCCCATCGTCGGCCGGGTGGCCTCCAAATACGTGGCGGGATCGACCCTGGACGACGCCGTCCGGGTCCTGCGGGACCTGAACGCCAAGGGGGCCATGGCGACCCTCGACGTCCTCGGCGAGGAGGTCCACGAGCGGGAAAAGGCCATCGCCGCCGTCGACGAGTACCTGCGGGCCCTGGAGCGGATCGACCGCGAGAAGATCGACTCCAACGTCTCCATCAAGCCCACCATGCTGGGCCTGAAGATCGACGAGGGGTTCTGCCACGAGAACATCGGCCGCATCGCCGAAAAGGCAAAGGGGTACGGCAACTTCGTCCGCATCGACATGGAAGACAACACCACGACCGACGCCACCCTGCGGATCTACCGGGACCTCCAGGCGCGTTTTGGCAACGTCGGCTGTGTCCTCCAGGCCTACATGCGCCGCACTCTCAAGGACATCGACGAGCTGCCGGCCGAGAAGCCCAACGTGCGGATCTGCAAAGGCATCTACGTCGAGCCCCGCACCATCGCCTGGAAGGGTTTCGACACCATTCGCGCCAACTACGTCCAGGCCCTGGACAAGCTGCTCTCGCGCGGCGTCTACGTCGGCATCGCCACCCACGACGAGTACCTCGCCTGTGCCGCCTCGGCCCTGATCGACAAGCACGGCCTGAAGCGCGACCAGTACGAGTTCCAAATGCTCCTGGGCGTCGACGAGGAGCTGCGCCGCATCCTCATCGACGCGGGCCACAGGCTGCGCGTCTACGTCCCCTACGGGGCCGACTGGTACCCCTATTCGATGCGCCGCCTGCGCGAAAACCCCGAGGTGGCGCGGCACGTCCTGAAGGCCATGCTGTCGGGAAAATGATCCCTCAGATCCCGCCATTTGCGCTCGGGACCGGCAGGTGATAGTCTTTTCAGTAACTTGACCGATTCGAGACCCGTGGAAACCATGGACGAACGGCACCGCTCGGACTCCCGCGACGCCCTTCAGTCCCGGGGTGACTCCGACACCGACGACATCGATCTGACGCCGCTCCACGAGAGCGGCATGACGCAGACGTTCGAGAACGCCTCGCGCGAGCGCGGCGGCAGCGGACCCATGCACGTCGAGTCGGAGGCCGACGTCATCCTCATCGCCCACCCCGAGGGGCAGCGCCTGGGCTCGCGCTTCCGCCTCTCGCCGGGCACCACCCTGGAGATCGGCCGCTCGGCCGCCGTGGGCATCAGCCTGCCGGAGGTCATGTCCATCTCCCGCAAGCACGCCCGGCTGCGCTACATCGGCCCCGTCGTCACCATCGAGGACCTCGGCAGCACCAATGGCACCTACGTCAACGGCCAGCCCATCCACGGGCGTACCGTGCTGCGCAGCGGCGACCGCTTCCAGACCGCCGCCGTCCATTTCAAGTTCCTCCACGAGCAGGACGTCGAGAGCGCCTACCACCTCGCCATCTACGAGCTGGTCGCCAAGGACGGCCTGACCGAGATCTTCAACAAGAGGAAGCTCGACGAGGAGCTCCAGCGCGAGTTCGCCCGCGCCATGCGCCACCAGCGCCCCTTGTCGCTGATCGTCTTCGACCTCGACGAGTTCAAGGCCATCAACGACACCTACGGCCACCTCTGCGGCGATTTCATCCTGAAGCAGGTGGCCTCCCTGGCCCGCGACATCGTGAGGCCTGAGCAGGTGCTGGCCCGTGCCGGCGGCGACGAGTTCGTCATCCTCGCCCCCGAGACCGGCGCCGAGGGCGCCCAGTCCCTGGCCGCCAAGCTCCGTGACCGCATCGCCGGCTACGAGCACCGCTACGGCGACATCAAGATCACCGTGAGCTGCTCCTTCGGCGTCGCCGAGCTCGCCAAGGACATGGTCAACCCCCACGACCTCTACCAGGCCGCCGACGACGCCCTGCTGCTCTCAAAGCGCAACGGTCGGAACCGGGTGGCGGTGCATTCGTAGGCGGTTTACTTCAGCAGATTTCGGATCACGAACTCGAACACCACCGCCCGCTGATAATCCACGTTGCTCTTCTTGTTGAACCCGTGCCCCTCGTCCCGGGCCACGAGGTACCACACCGGCACGCCGTTGCTCTTGACGGCCGCCACGATCTGATCGGATTCCGAGAGCGGCACCCGCGGATCGTTCGCTCCCTGGGTGACCAGGAGGGGCTTCCTGATTTTCCGAGCGTGCCTCACGGGGGCGATCCCCTCCAGGAAGGCCCGCATCGCCGGGTCCCGCTCGTCGCCATACTCGGCGCGGCGCAGGTCCTGGCGGTAGCCCTGGGTGTGATCGAGGAACGTCACGAAGTCGCTGATCCCCACCGAATCCCAGCCGCAGCACAGCCGGTCGCTGTAGAACGTCATCGCGGCGAGCACCATGTAGCCGCCGTAGGAGCCGCCGCTCACCATGACGCGTGTGGGATCGAGGTCCGGCTGCGTGGCGATCCAGTCGAGCAGGGCGCCGATGTCCTTCACGGAATCCTCGCGCAGGCGGGCGTTGTCCAGCTTCAGCCAGGTCTTGCCGTATCCGGTCGAGCCCCGCACATTGGGAAAGATCATCGCGGCCCCGAGCTCGTCCATCAAATAATTGTTGCTCCCCCGGAAGGCCGCCCGCGACTGCCCCTCCGGACCGCCGTGAATGCTGATGTACACCGGCCGGCGCCCCTTGAAGAGGTCCGGCCGCGGACGGTAGACGAACGCCGGGATCATCCGGCGCGCTCCGCCCGGCGACACCCTGTCGAACGTGGGGTAGCGGATCAACTCAGGCAACGCGAAGCTCTCGGGATCGAGGCCGCCCGTTTCGCTCGCCGTCCAGCGTTCCAGGCGCCGCCGGTCCGGGTCGTAGCTGTAGACGTCCCTGGGCGAGCGCGCCCAGTCGAGATCGAAACCCACCTCGTGCGATCCGGGCCGGAAGAGAAGGTGCCCGGCGGTCCCGCCCGGTAGATCGGGCACGGGCAGCGCCTGGCCCGAGACGAGGTCGAGCAGGTGCAGCTTGCTCACGCCGTCCTCGTTCGTGAAGAAGGCGAGCCTCGCGCCGTCGGACGAGACGTCGAAATCCTCGACGTCCCACGGGACGCCGCCCGAGAGCACGGTCTGGCGTCCGGTCGCGAGATCGATCCGCACCATGCGCAGGAATTCGCTGTCCCTGTCCGTGGCCGTGAACACCGACCTGCCGTCCGCCGACCACGCTCCTCCCTGATAGGAAGCGGTCGGATCTTCTTTCCGAACATCGCGAACGTTCCGTGGGGTGATCGCGTGCACCTCACCCGTCGCGGCGTCCACCCAGTGGAGATAGGACTCGTTGACCGAAATGAACTCGTAGACCAGGAGCCGGCGGTCGTCCGGGCTCCATTCGAGCACCTCCCAGTGGCCCTCGACCTCGGCCAGCCGCCGCTCCACGCTGCTGGGCCCCGATGGATCGAGCACGTGGACGTCCATGTCGCGGCCATTGCGCACGTTCGCGGTATAGGCGAGCAGTTTGCCGTTCCTCGACCAGATGGGCGAGAGATAGCGGTGCTTGCCGTCCGACAGACGCCGCGGCCGGCCGGTCTTGCGGTCGAGCAGGAAGAGCTGGAGGTTCTCGGCCCCGCCTTCGTTGAGCGAGTACACCCCCC
>CAXTNS010000063.1:0-10974 GCA_964245465.1 uncultured Thermoanaerobaculia bacterium | reverse complement strand
ACCCCCCACTGATCGGCCCGTCCTGGCCGATACCGCCCTTCATTCACCGGATCGCGGTGGAACGTCACCTGTTTGCGCATGCCCATGGGGGCCGCCACCTCGTGGAGCTGATTGCTCTCGGCGAAGCGCGTCTCGATCAGCATGCGCCGCTCCGTGGGGTGCCAGTCCGCCAGCGTGGCGTTGCGGATGTTCTCGTAGGGCAACAGATCCTCGGCTCGCGCGAGGGGAATGGCGGGTACGCCCTCCGCCTTGACGCTCTCCGGCACCTGCAGGACAGTGCCTCCCGGGCCCTCCGGGTTCGCCGGGTCCTCCGGGTTCGCCGCGGCCGGGGGAAGAGCGCGGAGCAGGATGGCGGTCAAGAGGAGGGCGACAGCCTTTCCATTCATCTCGAATCTCCAGTAGACATTCTCATTGGAACGGATACACTGCGTCGAGAGAGCCACGCCCATGCCAAGCTTCTACAACTGTGACCGCTGTCCCTCCTACTGCTGCTCCTACCCGCGGATCCCGATCGAGGAAGCCGACGTGCGCCGGCTGGCGCTTCACCTGAACCTCCCCTTCGAGACGGTCGCTCGGAAGTTTACCAAGAAAGGCGAGGAGCCCGGAGAGGTCATCCTGCGCCACAAGCCCGACCCCATCTACGGCACCGCCTGCAAGTTCCTCGACCGGCAGACCCGCCGCTGCACCGTCTACGAAGGGCGTCCCGCCATCTGCCGTACCTATCCCGGCTGCGCCCGTTGCGGCTATTACGACTTCCTCTCCTTTGAGCGCCGGGTCCAGGAGGACCCGGAGTTCATCCCTTCCACCTTCAACCGGCCGAGCGAGTAGGACTATCTCGTGACACTCACCTCGCCAACCTCCAGATTCGCATCGTACTCGCCGGGTGAATAGACGTCGTTGATCCACCGGTAGCGGATTCGGTTCAGCCCTTTGGTCAGGCTCGTGGAGATTGAGCCATACCTGTAATTGACGCGATCGCCGGCGAGACTGATGGTAGCCCGGTATTGGTCGTTGACGTACACCTCGACCAGGAAGTTGTAACCAAAGGGGATAGGACCCAGGTTGTACTCCCGGCCCGTCAAGCCCACCTGCCAGGTCGCCGTGGCCGGCACCTGCAACTCGTACTCGATCCATTCACCCCCGTAGTAGGTGACGGCCGACTGCCCTCCGAGCCAGTTCGCGCTCCTCGCCGCGCTTGCGCCGGCCGGCAGCCTCAACTCGCGCGCCCCCTGGTCCTGAAACAACCGGAGCTGCTGCCGCTTGAGAACAGGGCCGTTGATGGGATCGCTGGTGAGATCGCTGAAGTAGATGTAGGGCCGCTCGCCGGGACGCTCGAAGTTTCGTGAAGGATCCACCGGGTCCAGAATGGCCGGATAGACGTGATCGGCGGCGGTCAACGGATACAGCTTCATGGGAGCCGACCAGTGGAACAGGTCCGATGAAACCGAGAGGTAGACGCCCGGCTCCGGTGAATAGTGGTTGCCGACGAGCAGGAAGCGATCCAGATACGTGTCGTAGGTGATGGACTCGTGCATCTTGCCGATGCGTCCCGTATCGATCGGACTGCAGACGGCCTCCGGCCGCGCGTCCCAGCCGTTGAGAGTCCATTTTTCCCAAGAGGATCCATTCGCCAGGTTCCTGCTGCGCATCAGGCAGGAGCCTACGCTGAGAAATCCGAGCGGATCAGCCTCGGACTGGTACATCGAGTAATAGTAGCTGCCGATCTTCATGATCTTCGACGGCCCGAAGGACCCGAAGACCGTGCGCTGCTGCTCGCCGCAAGGGAAGCGGGAATCTCCGTTGATCCAGCCGACCGGCGCCCGCGAGACGAGAGAATCGCCGGGATGGTAATAGCTGGCGCCGCCGTCATCCGATCGAACCGTGGTGATGGCGTTCACCCACCCATATCCGCGCTGGGGACCGCCAGGGCAACGGGGATCGGAAAGGTAGGCGTACCACTCATTGTGAATCAGGCCGAAGATGGTTTTCCCGTCTTCCGTATAGGTCGACGTGATCCACTCACTGTTCCTGAAGTGATCGTAGACAGGATCCAAGCCGGACTGGAAGACCGAGCTGCAGTTCTTCTGTACGTTGTCGAGGGTGGTTCCCACGCTGCGCCAGTTGATCTCGGAACCGGTGATCAGGTTCACCCGGCCGCTGGCGTCGCGGTATGCGTGCGCCGCGGTGTCAGGAATGTCATATCCGCCGCAACGAGTCTTGCTCGAGGATACTTCCTTTACCAATCCCAGCAGCTCATAGCCCACGGGGCTTGCAGCCGAGACCGAGAAACTCGCTATCGCGGCCGGGCTCCATTGGCCGTCGCGCACGGCGTGGACCCACCAGGTGTACGCATGGCCGATGCGGACGGGGAGTGTGATGGAAGGAGCCGTCAGGTTGTTGACGCAGAGATAATGATAATCGTTCGCACAGTTGTTCCGCGCGTCGCGCAGCGAGGGATCGGTCTCGTCGCTGGCCCGTACGGCGTATTTCGACCCCGCCACCGATTGCCACGACAATGTGACTTGAACGGTGGTGTTCGGCAAGCCGGCGTTGTTGGGTGAGAGCCCTCCTGGTACCGGCGTAGCGGTCGCGTCAACCTCCTCGGCGGTGAGCGCCGGATCTGATCCGGCCCGCGCGGAGCCACCGGCCTCGAATCCGTACGCCAGCGGAGCCCAGACACCCAACCACATCGCTCCAAACGCCAATGCTCTGAATCTGCTCATGAGTTCCTCCTTGCTCGTGCCATGGTTCGCCCACGGCTGTGGCAAGGAAGTTGCCAAGGCTTAAGCCGTTGAGAACAAGAGAGCTGGCTCAACAGGGCCGTCCCGTTTTCGGGAGGAAGCCCGGCGGTTCCAGGGATTGTCATCCCAGATCCGGGACTCGATACGAACGCCGTGCTTTACCGACCCCGAGCCAGTTCCAGAGCGCGTTCCAGCACGGGGTCCCGGCCTTTCCGCAGATCGTCCACCGTGGGGCGTATCTCCAGGTCCGGGCGGATTCCCACGCCTTCGAAGGGAGAGCCATCGGGGAAGGAGACGCGTTTGGTGCTGACGCGGAAGCCCATGCCGTTTCCGAATCGTAATAGAACGGCTGGCCCGTGCTGCCCGACGACGGCTCCCCCAGGATGCGCGCGCGTCCGCTCACTTTGAAAGGCATCAGGAAATCTTCAGGCGCCATCCGCGAGGAGGAGGACCGGACGTGAGTCCGGGCGAGCTGGCCTACGCCCTCATGGCGAAAGACGCGGGCATCACAATGCCGCCCGGCCGGCTCTTCGAGACGCCCCAGGGAGAGCGGTTCTTCGGGGTGGAGAGGTTCGATCGCCGGGGCAACCATCGCTACCACGTTCACACCTTCGGCAACCTCATCCACGCCAACTTCCGCATCCCGAGCTGCGATTATCGACAGCTCCTCGAGGTGACGCGGATCCTGACCAAAAATCATCAGGACGTCCTGGAGTGCTATCGCCGGATGGTCTTCAACGTGCTGACGCACAACAGGGATGACCATGTAAAGAACTTTGCTTTTCGTTTGACCGATGAAGGCATCTGGGAGCTGTCGCCGGCCTACGATCTCATTTTCTCTCCCGGTCCCGGCGGGGAGCACACCATGACCGTCGCCGGAGAAGGCCGAGCGCCTGGACGCAGTCATCTGCTGCAATTGGCAGGTCCGGCGGGACTCTCAATCCGTGAAGCCCAAGCGATCCTCGACGAAGTGGCCTCCGCCGCAGCCCGCTGGCGCGCCCACGCCCGCAAGGCCGGCGTGGGCAGGAAAACCGTCAAGCTGGTCGGGAACGCCATCGAGGAGTGCCTCGCGCGGCTCTGAGCGTGCGTTCTGTTTCGAGCTACGAAAGGAGGTTCATGACTTAGGACGACTGAGCGCTGGTCGAGGAAGAATCGAGCTTCATCTCCCGCAGGATCGCCTTGAAACGCGGCTCATTGCGCAGGGAGTCGAAGCGGGGATCGACCTTGATCCAGACCAGGGCGCCTTCGTGGCTCTCCCGGGCGCGCTCCGGCCATCCCAGGGGCCTTGACCTTGTTACCCAGGGCCGCGTGGAGGCCGGCGACCGGCGCCGAAAAGGAGCTCCGGCGCGCCGTAGAGCTCGATCCCCAGAAGGCGACGCCGCATCTGTGGTTTGCCATCCTCCTGGAGGCGACCGGCCGTTCCGAGGAGGCGGTGCAGGCGGCGCGCAAGGCCGCCGAGATCCAGCCCCAGGACGCCAACGTGCGCGCCGGGCTCGGGTACCGTCTCTACTGGGGGCGCCGGTACGACGAGGCGGTGACGGAGCTGACGGCCGCTTCGCAACTCGAATCACAACGACGACAGGAACATCAGCAGCAGATCCCGCTGCTGCTGAGGCAGACGGAGATAGCTCTGAGCGGCTGTCCGGACTTCACGGTCGTGGCGCAGGATGGCGTCGTTGCGGGTGAGCGTGCCGCCGTCGTGCATCAGCCGGGACCGCGTGCGCAGGCCCCAGAGAGGAGGCGTGCGCAGCATGTTCCGCGTCCGGTCGCCGCCGTTCTGCACGATACCGTCGCCCGTGCCCACGTCGTGCAGCAGGAAATCGCTGTAGGGATGAATGATCTTCGAGCCCAGCGCCTCGGGCACGGCGAACGTGCCGCCGTTCAGCGCCGTGCCCGCGGGGGCCGTGGTGAGCGTGGGCGTGTGGCACTGGTGGCAGCCGATCTGAACGAAGATCTGCTCCCCCTGGCGGGCCTCGTTCGTGTTCGACAGGACGGGATCGCGGGCCGGTACCTGGGTCGAGCGCATGAAGCGGGCGAAAGCCTCGATGTCCGGTCCGAACGGAGCGGCGTCTAGGCGGACCCCGAGAAGGGTCCGGATTGATCTCGTGCTGCGGTGCTACGTAGGCCTTGAACCCACGTCGGGGGGATTTCCTGCGGGGATTGCGATCAGAATCGCCAAACTTTACATTCCTTACAAATAGGGCCGGAAGGATGGAGCCGGCCCGTCCTCGAAGTCGAGGGCCTCCGCTTCCGAAACGCGATTAAAACCGGTTCCGGAGGGAGGCCGATCCAACGGGAGGACCTGACGGCGATCCGGTGGAGATCTTCGAGCCTGCCCGATCGCCGGTTTCTAGTCGGTGCAGGACCCTCCCATACACCGGATGAACTGACACTGACAGTTTTGGAAGCATTCCGTTTTTTCCGGGCCGCTGGTCGGACAGCCATTGAAACAGAGGGTCCTCTGAGTGGAGCAACTGACACGGAATTCAAAATCCAGGCTGGGTGAGAGATCGGGCAACTCGGGTAGTAGAGGAACTGCCGGGGAAAGAGGTTGCGCGGTCACGGCTTCGGGGTTTTGGACCGGCTCGGCCGGTGCCACGTTCTGGCCATAGAGGCCGCCGGTGAGGACGAGTGCCGTCAACAGGATGGCGAAGGAACGCATACGGACCTCCTTTGAAAGTTGGTTCACCACACCTATGAAGGTGCATCTCGGCACTCTCTACGAGCCCGAGGAGCTGGCGCGATGGAAGCCTCGGCACCGTGTCATACTGCGCTCCGTGAACGGTCCCGTCCTGATCCTCCCGGGCCTCTATAACTCCGGCCCCCAGCACTGGCAATCATACTGGGAAAGAACGTATCCCGAATTCCGGCGGGTGGAGCAGGACGACTGGGAGCGGCCGAGGTGCGCGGACTGGATCGCCCGTCTCGAAGCCGCCGTCCGTGAAGCCGGACCGGACGCCGTCCTCGTCGCCCACAGCTCGTCCTGCGCGCTCGTGGCCCGCTGGGCGGAGACCACGGAGCTGAAGGCTCGCGGAGCGCTCCTCGTGGCCCCGAGCGACACGGAGGCGCCGTCCTACCCGGATGGCCCGGAGGGGTTCAAGCCCATGCCGCGCAACCGCCTGCCGTTTCCCTCGATCGTGGTGGCGAGCACGGACGATCCCTACGTCACCCTGGAGCGCGCCGAAGAGTTCGCCCGCGCCTGGGGCAGCGAGCTCGTCAACATCGGTCCCGCCGCCCATGTGAATTCCGCCAGCGGGCTTGGGAATTGGCCGGTGGGGTTTGCGTTGTTGGAGCAGTTGCGGGGGTGAAATTGAATACTCGCCTATTGATGGCAGCAAGCAGTCTGTTCTTGGGCGGCGCCGGCCTCTTGGCCTCGTTTGCCCCTCAGGAGTTGTTGATTCTTCTTGGTAGCCCGGCCACGGGACCGGCGCCCATCCTGGTGCAACTGATGGGGGCGCTCTACTTCTCGTTCGCACTGGTCAACTGGACGGCCAAGGACAACATCATCGGCGGCATCTACTCCCGGCCGGTGTCGCTGGGCAACCTGGCTCATTTCGTCATGGGCGCTCTGGCTCTCGCCAAGTATCAGAGCTCGGAGTGGGACAACAGGATCATGATCGTCCTCCTCGCGGTTTACGCCGTCTTCGCGATCCTGTTTGGCTGGCTCGTCTTCGGCCGTGGCGCGGCGAGCAAAGGAAATCCATGAGCACCCCTCCCTATCGCGCAACGATCGAGCACGTCGGAACCGCTATCCGATCGACCTTCCAGTCGGTCGACGAGTGGTTCGACAAGCCCGACGCCCTCCGATCCTACAAGCCATCCAGCGGCGGATGGTCGATCGACGAAGTTCTGGAGCACATCACGCTGACGAGCCATTTCCTGATGATCGTGATCCGCAACAGTGCCCGGAAAGCCCGCAAGAGGGCGGCGTCGGGAGCGGCGATTCCGGGAGGGGAGAGCGATCTCGATCTTCTGGAGCCCATCAGCCGGCGGGGCTCCTTTACCTGGTCCCGGCCCGAGCACATGGTGCCGGCTGGGGAGGTCTCGAGCGAGCAGGTCCGGACGAGAATGCGGGAGCAGGCCAGAGAGTGTCTGGAGATTCTGGAACAGCTTGGCAGGGGAGAGGGATCGCTCTACACGGTGAGCATGTCCGTCAACAAGAGCGGTCGGCTGGACGTCTATCAGTGGCTCTACTTCCTGGCGCAGCACGCAAAGCGCCACATTGCACAGATGGAGGAAGTCGAAGCGGAGTGGTCCTGAATATCCGTGACCCTTCGGGCCGCAAAGGCTGGCTGATTTTTACTCGTATCGTAGCGCGTCGATCGGATCCAGCCGCGAAGCCTTCCTGGCGGGATAGAACCCGAAGAAGATGCCGATGGCGGCGGCGAAGCCGAAGGCGAGGAGGACGGAGCTGCTGCTGACCTGGGTGGGCATGCCGGCGAATCTCGTGACCAGGTTCGGGATGAGCAGGCCCAGGGCCACTCCGATGGCGCCGCCCACGATCGACAGGGCCATGGCCTCCAGCAGGAACTGGAGGAGGACGTGACGGCCCTTGGCGCCGATGGCCAGGCGGATGCCGATCTCCCGCGTGCGCTCGGTGACCGAGACCAGCATGATGTTCATGATGCCGATCCCACCCACCAGGAGCGAGATGGCGGCGGCCGAGCCGAGCAGGATGGAAAGGGTTTTCGAAGTCTGGGCCGAGGTCGAGGCGATCTCTTCCTGCGAGCGCATGGTGAAGTCGGCGTCCTGGCCAGGGCCGATACGGTGGCGCTGGCGCAGCAGGCCGTCGATCTCGGTCTGTGCCTGGGCCACCTGCGAGGCGGAGCGCGCGGAGATCAGAACCTGACCGATGCGCTGGCGTCCCTGGAGCTGCTTCATGACCGTGGTGTACGGGGCGATGATCTGATCGTCCTGATCCTGACCCATCATGTTTCCGCCCTTCCTGTCGAGCACGCCCACGACGCGGAAGGGGACGTTCTTGATGCGGATGGAGGAGCCGATCGCGTCTCCCGCCGGGAACAGGTTGTCCGCCACCGTGGCGCCGAGGACGGCGACTTTCGCGGAGGAGCGGACGTCGACGTCGCTGAAGAAGTCGCCGTCCGCCACGTTCCAGGCGCGGATGAAGGGCCAGTCCACGTCCACGCCGTATACGGTGGTCGCCCAGTTGAGGTCCGACGCGACGACCTGCGCGCCTTCGCGGATGGAGGGCGAGACATAAGCAACCGATGGGGCCTCGTTGCGGATTGCTGCGACATCCTCCACCGTGATCCTGGACTCGCCGGCGATGCGCGCTCCGCCCTGCGTCTCGGCGCCGGGGAAGAGCATGATGAAGTTGGTGCCGAGCGAATTGATGGTCGCCTGGATGGAGCTCGAAGCACCCGTGCCCACGGCCACCATGGTGATCACGCAGGCTACGCCGATGATGATTCCCAGCATGGTGAGGAGCGAGCGCATCTTGTTGCGCGCGATAGCCATCAGGCCGACCTTGGCGATGTTCCATAGGCGCAGGGTGGAGATCTTCATCGGAACACCTCTTCCAGCTCCGGCACATTTTCCGGATTATTTTCCGGGTTGTTTTCCGTGGCCGGCGCGATGGTAAAGGGAAAAGCGATCGCCAACTCGGAGTCTTCGACCGGCTTTTCCGGGTGCGCCTTGGTCTGCACGATCTTCTCGTCGCGCCAGATCAGGCCGTCGCGCACGTAGACCACCCGCTTGGCGTGGGCCGCGATGTCCGGCTCGTGGGTGATCAGGACGACGGTCTTGCCGGCTTCGTTGAGCTCCTGGAAGATGCCCATGATCTCTTCCGACGTGCGCGAGTCGAGGTTGCCGGTGGGCTCGTCGGCCAGGATGATCGCCGGATCGGTGACCAGGGCGCGGGCAATCGCGACTCTCTGCTGCTGGCCGCCGGAGAGTTGGGAGGGGTAGTGGTCCTCGCGGCCGGCGAGGCCCACCCGGGCCAGGGCCTCGCGGGAGCGGCGGGCGCGCTCTTCCGTGGGATAGGTCAGGTCGGTATACAGCATGGGCAGCTCGACGTTCTCCACGGCCCGCGTGCGCGCCAGCAGGTTGAAGCTCTGGAAGACGAAACCGATCTTGGCGCTGCGGATCTCGGCCCGCTGATCCCGGTCGAGGCGCGACACGTCGACGCCGTCGAGCCGGTAGAGTCCCGAGGTCGGCCGGTCGAGGCAGCCGAGGATGTTCATCAGCGTCGACTTGCCGGAGCCCGAGGGTCCCATGATGGCCACGAGCTCGCCGCGCTCCACCGTCAGGCTGATCCCCTTGAGGGCGTTCACCTCGACCTCGCCCATCTTGTAAACCTTTTCGAGATCACGGATCTCGATAACGGGATCGGTCTTTGGGCTGGCCATGATCAGAACCGTCCCATCCCCGGCCGCCGTGCGCCGAGCGCATTATTTCCGGGATTACCGGTCTGCTCGACCTTGACGGTCTCCAGGCCGGTGACCACCGGATCGTCCGGATTGAGCTGGCCGGACAGGACCTTGACCACCTGGGTGTTGCGGCCGTCGGTGATGCCGGTCTGAACGCGGACCTGGCGCAGCTCGCTCTCCTTGCCCTTCTCGCTCTTCGCGAGAACGTAGACGCTCTGCCCGCGCTGCCGGCTCGCGCCGCCGCCACCACCCGAGCGGCTTCCCCCGCTCCGGTTTCCGCTCTGTCGTCCTTGCTGTCCTTGTTGTCCCTGCTGTCCTTCCTCCGTCGGCGGCCGGAAACGGAGGGCGGCGTTGGGAACGCGCAGCACGCCGCGCACCGTGGAGACCTGCATGGTGACGTCGGCGGTCATGCTGGGGCGCAGCTTGAGGTCGGGATTGGCCACCGCGATGATCACCGGATAGGTGATCACGTTCTGGTTGACGGTGGCGTTCAGGCGTACCTGGGAAATCGTGGCCCGGAACTGCTCGTCCGGGTAGGCGTCCACGGTGAAACGCACGGGCTGGCCGACTTTGACTTGCCCAATGTCGGACTGGTCGACGTCAGCCTGCACCTGCATCTTGGTGAGGTCCTGGGCGATGGTGAACAGGGTGGGAGCCGAGAACGAGGCGGCCACCGTCTGGCCGGCGTCGTAGGCGCGGTTCACCACCTGGCCGTCGACCGGCGAGTAGATCTTGGTGTAGCCGAGGTTGGTCTGCGCCTGGCGCAGCGACGCCTGCGACTGGGCGAGCTGGGCACGCGCCGAGTCGTAGGCCGCCTTGGAGGCGTCGAGCTCAGCCTGGGCGATCAAGCCCGAGGCGGCCAGCCGCTTCTGGCGATTGTAGGTGACCAGGGCGTTCGCCGACTCGATCTGCGACCGGGTCACGTCGGCCTGGCGTTGCTCCACCGTCTGAAGGAACGAGGTGGGATCGAGCTCGGCCAGGAGCTGCCCCTTCTTGACCTGGCTGTTGAAGTCGGCATAAAGCCTGGAGATGATGCCGGAGACCTGGCTGCCGACCTGCACCGTGGTGACCGCGGAAAGGGTGCCCGTGGCGCTCACGGTCGCGGAGACGTCCCCTCGATCCACCGCTTCCGTCCGGTATTTGTCCCCGCCCTCATCCTTTCCACGCTGCAGGACGAGCAGGCCGATCAGAGCTCCCACGACCACGAGGATCGCGATGATGAGGACTCGCCGCTGCTTTGGGTTGTTGTCGAGTGCGTCCATATCTTTTCGAACACTTCGAGCCGGTGGAGGTTTCCCGGTTCGAGAATTCTTAACCAATTCTTTACAATTGCCCCTCGAAATCGCCGGGGAATAAACCTCCATCTTCCATCATCCCCGGCGGATGACCTTCGCCAAAAAAGATTTTGCAGGATGGGTGCCAGGGATCGCCAGGGATCAAATCGTCTTGAGACCGTACGCCTCGTCATGCCGCCGACGCCAGAACGGCGCCTCCGGCCACCGGCGCTCCATCGCGTAGTGCCGCTTCTGGAGATCGAGACAGCCGCCGTAGGCGTTCTGCAGGACGTCCAGGTAGGCGAGCCCGGCTTCCTCGTGGCCAGTGAGGAGGTCGGCGATGGCGTGGCCGGCGTAGAAGCCGGAGCCCATGGCCGAGCCGATGCCGTGGGAGGAGAGGGGATCGTAGGCCGCCGCGGCGTCCCCCAGGGCCAGCCAGCCGTCTCCCAGAATGGAATCGAGGCGGGAGGTCTCGGCGGGGAGGATGCGTGAAGCCTCTTCGATCGTGTAGCCGTGATCTTCGACGCGGGCTCGGGTCTCCCGGGTTCGTTCCAATCCCCTGTACCAGGC
>CAXTNS010000062.1:0-16815 GCA_964245465.1 uncultured Thermoanaerobaculia bacterium | reverse complement strand
CCGGCAGTTGGCGACGCTCATCGACGCCGGTCTTCCGCTGTTGCGCGGCCTGATGGTGCTCTTCATGGCGGCGGGACTGCTGGGGATCCTGTTGGCAATCTTTCTTCAGCGGTTCGCGGTGGCTCTGGCGGGATTTTTCGTGGGGGGCTGGGCCGTGGTCCAGTTCCTGGGGCTGGATGTCGCGAGTCTGCGGACGGTTGACGTCGTCATCTGCCTGGTCGCGGGCGTTCTGGCCGCGATCCTGGCTGTCAAGGTGCTCGAGATCGCACTGGTCTTCCTTTCGTCGCTGGCGGGAGCGTCGTTGATCGTGGACGCTCTCCATCCCGGCTCGGGGCTTGCTCGGGGGCTGTTGATCGGGCTCCTGGTGGTGGGGATCGCCGTCCAGCTTGGGCTCACGGCTCGACGGCGATCCTCCGGTTAGATTCACTCGCTGCATCTACTCGCTGCGTAGGGCCTCCAGGGGATCGAGCTCCAGGACTCTCGAGGCCGGCAGGTAGCAGGCGGTCAGCGCCACGGTGGCCAGGAGGAGGGTGATCGCCGCGAAGGTGAAGGGGTCCGTGGGGCTGACCTCGAAGAGCAGGGCCGACATCAGGCGGGTCGTCCCCAGGGCCGCCGCGAGGCCGATTCCTAGGCCACAGCCCGCCAGCAGCAGGCCCCGGCCGAGGATCAGCAGCAGGACGTCGTTGCGCTGGGCGCCGAGCACCATGCGGATGCCCACTTCGCGGGTGCGCCGGGAGACGGAGTAGGCCATGACGCCGTAGATGCCCACCGCGGCGAGCACCAGGGCCAGGCCCGCGAAGCCGCCCAGGAGAACCATGGAGAAGCGGCGGAGAGCGATCGAGCCCATCAGGATCTCTTCCATGGTCTGGACGTCGAAGACGGCCTGGTCGGGATCGAGGGAGCGGATGGCGGACCGCACGGGCGCGGCCAGGGCGGCGGTATTGCCGGCCGTATTGCCGGAGATATTGCCGCTCCGGGACCGCACCACCAGCGTCATATAGTTGGTGGGCGCCTGGGCCTGCGGCAGGTACATCTGGGGTGTGTTCTCCCGGTCGAGGGCGTACTGCTTGACGTCCTTGACGATCCCCACCACGGTGCGCCAGGGCCATTCCTCGCGCGGGCCGCCGTTCGGCATCCGCACCCGCAGGCCCAGGGCGCTCCGGCCGGGCCAGAGCTGGCGGGCCAGGGTCTCGCTCACCAGCACGACGGGCGCGGAGGTCTCGCGGTCCCCGTTGGTGAAGCCGCGGCCGGCCGTCAGGGGGATGCCCATGGCGGAGAGGTAGCCGGGGGTCACGATGTAACGGTCCACGTCCGGCTCCTGGCCCTCGGGGATGGCGAGTCCCTCGGCGTCGATGGAGACGCGGTCGAAATCGCCGAGCGGCAGGGTGCTCACCAGGCCGGCCGCGTCCACTCCGGGCAAGGTCTCCATCTTCGCCAGCACCCGGTCGTAGAAGGCGGTCTGCTCGGGGCCCGTGCCATACCGGGCGGAGGGCAGCCAGACTTTCAGGGTCAGCCGGCCCGCGGGATCGAAGCCAGGGTCGACGGCAGTCAGGCGCGAGACGGAGCGGATCAGGAGGGCTGCACAGGCCACCAGGACGAGGGCCATGGCGATCTCGGCGATCACCAGGAGGGCCCGCAGGCGTCCGCGGTCCGGGCCGTCGCCGGAGCCCTGGCTGCCTTGCTTGAGCGCGCGGCCGAGGCTCGCCCGGGCGGCGCGCAGGGCGGGCACGGCGCCAAAGAGCAGGCTCGCCAGCAGGGAGACACCGGCGGTAAAGGCGAGCACGCGGCCGTCGATTTCGAAGCCGCGGCCGGCGGGGAGAAAGCCGGGACCGAAGGCCTCGAAAGCCCTGCGGCCCCAGGCCGCGAGGACGAGCCCCAGAGCGCCGCCCGTCAGCGATAGGATCAGGCTCTCAATGAGGAACTGGCGCGTGATGCGGCCCCGGGTGGCTCCCAGGGTGGTGCGGATCGCCACTTCCCGCTCGCGCGAGGTGGCCCGGGCGAGCAGCAGGTTGCCGATGTTGGCGCAGGCGATGAGCAGCAGCGCGGCCACCGCTCCCAGGAGGATGAGAAGGGCGGGGCGCACGGGGCCGACGGTGTCTTCCTGCAGCGAGACCACGCGCGTCCCCCGGTTCGTGTTGGATTTAGGGAAGTCCCTGGCGAGCCGGGCCGCGATGGCGGAGGTCTCCGCCTGGGCTCCCTCGACCGTGGCGCCGGGGGCGAGGCGGGCCAGGGCGCGCAGGTGCCGGGAGTCCCGCTCTTCGTCGGTGTAGCGCTCGGCCACGGGCCGGTAAAGCTCCGCTGGCCTTTCCGCCAGGCTCGGCGAGGGGAGCGACTGGAATCCGGGCGGCATTACGCCGACCACGGAGTAGGACCGGCTGTTGAGAGTCAGTTGTTTGCCCACGATGCCCGGGTCGCCTCCGAACCGGCGTTGCCACAGGCCGTGGCTCAGCACGACGACGAAGTCCTTCCCTTCCTGCTGCTCCTCGGGCAGGAACGTCCGGCCGAGGACCGGCCTGGTTTGAAGAAGCTCGAAGTAGCCGTCTCCCACCTGCATCGCCGGGATGCGTTCGGGCTCGCCGGAGCCGGTGAGGGCCGGCATCCAGTCGGTGAACACGGTGAGTCCCGCGAACGAGCGGCCGTGGCGGAAGTCCTCAGCGTCCGTGAACGAGACCTGATCGCGGTCCTTGCGGGCTTGGCCGCTCGCCGGATCGCCTCCCCGATCGCTTCCCCAAATAAGGACGAGCCGGTCGGGCTCCGCGTAGGGCAGCGGCGTCAGGAGGACGGCGTTCAAAGCGCTGAAGATCAGGGTGTTGGCCCCGATCGCCAGCATCAGGGAGATCAGGGCGGCCAGGGTGACGCCCGGGCTCTTGAGGAGCATCCGGACACCGTAGACGACGTCACGAGTCAGCGTTTCCGACATGGCGGGGCCCTCCGTGGCGAAGCGGGTCTGCGGGTACTACGGCAGGACTGGAAGCAAGGTTTCCAAGACTCGATCAACGATGCCCCCGCCGCGCTCGTACAATTCATAAATCTTTCCTGGAGCGCATCCCGATGATCCGAGCCCTGCCCCTCGTCCTCGCCCTGCTCGCCGCGCCGGAGCCTTCGTGGCAGCGCCACGCGAGCCCCGTGACGGACGACCTCCACAACGCTTTCTTCGTGGATGATTCCAGCGGCTGGATCCTGGCCCACCAGAGCGGGGCCGTGCTCCATACCACGGACGGCGGCGCGAGTTGGCAGGTGCAGGCTCGGCTGGGGGAGGGATTCCTTGAATCGATCTATTTTCTCGATGTGCGGACGGGCTGGATCTGCGGCGACAAGGGGCGGCTGTACCGGACGGCCGACGCCGGTGCTTCCTGGGAAGACCGGAGTCTCAAGAAAGATGAGCTGTCGCTGTACTCCGTGCGGTTCCTGGATACGCGGCGAGGATTTCTGGCGGGGCTGGATACGGCGGCGGGCAAGGCCGTGCTGTTTGAGACGTCCGACGGCGGGGCTACCTGGACGCGGCGCGAGGACCTGCCGGCTCTGCGGGGTCTCACGGACTCCCTGACGTTTCCTTCCCCTTCGATCGGTTTTGCCGGGGGTTTCAACGCCATCCTCGCGACCCGGGACGGTGGGCGGACCTGGAAGGTGGCCCATGAGGCTCAGGGAGGCGTCGTCCGAGACATCTGGTTCCTCGACGGCCGGACGGGATGGGCCGTGGGCCACAACGGCCGCGTTCTCAGGACGCTGGATGGTGGTGCAAGTTGGGAGGCTCTGCCGACATTTTCACGCAACCGCCTGCGCGGCGTGTTCTTCCTCGACGCCAAACGGGGCTGGATTGCGGGGGACGCCAGCGAGGCCGATCCGGGTGTGCTCTTCGAGACGGTGGACGGCGGGGCGAGTTGGAGCCGGGTGGAGACGAAAACCCCGGACCTCCACCGGTTCGCGAAGAGCCCAGGACGGCTGTGGATCGTGGGGAAGGGCGGGACGGTCCTTTCGCGGCGCCTCTCGGGATAAGATTCGCGCCACCGATCTCCGAGGAGGCGCCCCATGGATCTCCGCCGCTCCTTTTGCTGTTTGGCTCTGGTCCTGTCGCTCGCCCTGCCCGCTTTCGCGGCGGAGCCCTTCCCGGGGCTCCGGACGATCGAGTACAAGGACTACTTTCCGGTAAGGATCTCCTACGATCCCCAGATCACCCAGGTCGTCAACAAGCCTCTCAACGCCGGCTCTGAGAACGAAGGGGAGCCGCTGGTCACCCGCGCGCTCAAGACGAAGATCGACCGCGCGAAGAGCGAAGAGGTCTTCATCGACTTCGACCCGGGGCCGAGCGCCGATCCCTCGATCGTGGTCACCCGGGTGGGATCGGCGGAGCCGGCGGGGTACGTCCCGGGGCTTGAGTTCTACATCCCTGGCACCGGCGCCATCTACGCCTCGGGCCACACGAACACGATGTTCGTCACCCGCAGGAAGTACGTCCTTCAGGGAGACGAACTCGTCGAGGTGAAGCAGCCCTTCTACTGGGTGGGGCTTGAATCCAAGGCGAAGAAGGACCTCGTCCTCTATTCCGGAAAGGATGGGAAGGAGACCGTCGCCCGCGTTCCCAAGGGCTCGGCGCTGACCGTCGTGCTGAATGAAGGAGAAAACTGGTATCTGATCAAAACCCCGTTCGGCCTCGTGGGCTGGCTGAAGATCGAAGGCGCCTCCCAGGAGGCGGATACCATCGAGGGGCTTTATTTCAGAGGAGATTGAGGAGGGATCATGAACAATTGTCTGCCAGGAATCGACGTCAGCCATTATCAAGGCACGATCGATTGGGGCCAGGTCCAAAGTGTTGGAACCCAATTTGCCTTCATCAAAGCCCTGGAGGGGATCACCAGCACGGATCCAGAGTTTCAGACTAACTGGAAGGGAGCGAAGGCGGCGGGTCTGACCTGCGGGGCCTATCACTTCTATCTGCCCGGTGATGATCCCGAGCAGCAGGCCGAGGCCTTTTTGTCGATCTATCAACCGAGCCCCGGGGACCTGCCGCCCGTGCTCGACATCGAGACGACCAATCAGCAGAGTACGAGTGTCGTCGTCCAGGGGATCCAGGCCTGGCTGTCAGCCGTGGAGGCGAAGGTAGGCGTCCTTCCCATCCTCTACACGGATCCGTCGTTCTGGAAGAGTCTGGGGACCGGGCAATTCGGCGGTTACCCGCTCTGGATCGCCGACTACGGGGTCTCCACGCCCACCCTGCCGGCGGGCTGGACGGGCTGGACCTTCTGGCAATATTCGGAATCCGGAAGCGTCGAGGGAGTCTCCGGAACGGTGGACCTCGACTACTTCCAGGGGAGCCTCGCGGACCTTCAGCGGCTGACGATCACGGTCGTATAGCGCACCCCTCTCTCCGTGAGGAGAGAGGGGGGAGACGGACCTACTCCGGCTTCCAGGTCGGCAGGCGGCCCGGCGTCCAGGGGGCGCCGAGGGTCTCGAGCTGGTCTTCCAGGGCCTTCAGATCGACGCCGATGGCCTGGCGCAGGTCGGCCAGCACCGGGGCGAACTCGGCCGCGGCGGCGGCGTAGTCGTCCTGGAAGGTGCGGGTGGCCGAGGCCGAGGTGGTCCAGTGGCCGAAGACGATGTTCTGCACCCGGTCGAGGATGGCCGGCGGCGTGGGCTCGTTGCGCGAGGCCAGCACCGGATCGCCCGTGAGTTTCACCTCGATGTCCTGGAGACGGAGGTCCAGGGCTCGTGCCTGCTGGGCCAGCTTGAGGTCGGCCTGGGGCGTGTCGAGGATGGCTCGCTGGATGAGCTTGAGCCGGTTCTGGGCTTCGTCGAGGGCCTGATTGGCGCCCAGGACGGCCCGCTGCAGCCGGGCGGTCTTCCGCTGGAAGTCGAGCTGCGCGGCTTGATCCTGCACCGGCAGCGTAGACATGCCGAGTGGCACGGCCTCGAAGGTCTGCGGCTGGCCCAGAGGGGTCACGACGCCGTCCACCTGCTTGGCGAGCTCGATCGTGTACTGGCCGGGCGCCGCCATGGGACCCTGGGGATTGCCGCCGAAGACGTTCTGCTCGGCCGCCTGGAGCCGCGTGGGGTTCGAGGGCGGGAAACGGAGGTCCCAGGCCACCCGGTGGAAGCCGGCCTTGGCTGGCGCCGTCACGCGCCGGACGACGTTGCCCTCCTCATCCTTGACGGTGAGCAGGATCGACGGCTCGACCTCGCGGTCCTCTTCGCGCAGGGCCTCCCAGGAGGGATAGACCAGCGTGCCGCCCTCCTTCTCGAGCTTCTTCTCCTGCTCCTGCCGGATCTTCTTGCGGGTCTTCAGATCTTCCTTGAGGTAGTAGGTGAAGACCGCGCCGAACGGCGGGTTGTCCGCCGTGTAGAAGGACGAGCCGAGGAACCCCTTGCCGGGCACACCGAGGGGCGAGGACTCGATGTACATCAGGGTCTTGCGCGTGGGGTAGAGATCGGCGTCCCGCTCCAGCACCTCGGGCTTGACCGTGCGCAGGGGCGTCAGGTCGTCCAGGATGTAGAAGCCGCGGCCGAACGTGGCCACCGCGAGGTCGTTGTCCCGCTTGTGGATCGCGAGATCGCGCACGGCGATCACCGGCAGGCTGGAGAGCTGGATCCACTTCTTGCCGGCGTCGGTGGAGAAGTAGAGGCCGAACTCCGTACCCGTGAACAGCAAACTGGGATTGACGTGGTCCTGCACGACCGTCCACACCGAGCCGCGCTCGGGCAGGTCGCCCGTGATGGACGTCCAGGTCTTGCCGCGGTCCGTGCTCTTCAGCAGATAGGGCTTGAAGTCGCCGTTCTGGTGGTTGTTGAACGCGGCGTAGACCGTGTCCGCATCGGTGGGGGAGGGCTCGAGATCCGAGACGTAGGTGTTTTCCGGGATGCCCGGGAACCTGGCCATCTTGCGCCAGTTGCCGCCGCCGTCCTCGCTCACCTGCACCAGGCCGTCGTCCGTGCCCACGTAGAGCAGCCCTTCCTGTTTCGACGACTCGCTGAGCGCCACGATGTTGCCGTAGAACGAGGTCGAGGAGTTGTAGGCCACCGTGTCGGCGCCCCACACCTTGCCCATGACCTTGAGCTTGCGGCGGTCGATCTGCTGCGTAAGGTCGGGGCTCACCGCCTTCCAGGTCTCGCCGCGGTCGTCGCTTCGGAACAGCCGGTTGGCCGCGAAGTAGAGCCGCGTGTGGGAGTGCGGGCTGATGATCAGCGGCGAGTCCCAGTTCCAGCGCAGGGCGGGCTCGCCCCGGCCGGGCTGGGGCTGGAGGGAGAGCTGCTCGCCCGTCTTGCGGTCGTAGCGCACGAGGCCGCCGTACTGCGACTCGGCGTAGACGATGTTCGGGTCCTCGGGGTCCACCACGGTCTGGAAGCCGTCGCCGCCGTTGGTCACGAACCAGTCCGAGTTGCGGATGCCGTGGGTGGTGGTCGTCCGCGACGGGCCGCCGAGGCTGAAGTTGTCCTGCGTGCCGCCGAAGACGTTGTAGAACGGCTTGGCGTTGTCCAGGCTCACCCGGTAGAACTGAGCGATGGGCAGGTTGCTGTGGAAGTCCCACGTGGCGCCGCGGTCCCAGGTCTCGTACAAGCCGCCGTCGCAGCCCACCAGCAGGTGGCTAGTGTTCCTCGGGTCGATCCAGAGCGCGTGGTTGTCCACGTGCTTGTCTTCCTCGCCGAGCGGCCGGAAGCTCTTGCCGGCGTTGTCGCTCACCTGGACCAGCACGTCCATGGAGTAGACGCGGTCGGGGTTTTCCAGGTCGACGAAGATCTCCTGGTAGTACTGCGGGCTGCCCGCGACGTAGTCGCTCTGCTTCGCCCAACTCCCGCCGGCGTCGGTCGAGCGGAAGAAGCCGCCCGCCCTGCCTACCGCCTCGACGATGGCATAGACCGTGTCCGGTTTCGTGGGCGCGATGGCGAGGCCGATGCGGCCGATGTCTCCCGTGGGCAGGCCCGAGGTGAGCTTCTTCCACGTGGCGCCGCCGTCGGTCGACTTGTGGATGCCGCCCTCGGCGCCGCCGTCGACCAGGGTCCAGATGTGGCGGCGCCGCTGGTAGGCCGAGGCGTAGAGCACGTCGGGATTGCGCGGGTCCATCACCACGTCGGACACGCCCGTGTTTTCGCTGATCGTGAGGACCGCCTTCCACGTCTTGCCACCGTCCGCCGTCTTGTAGAGGCCGCGGTCGCCGCCCGGCGACCAGAGCGGACCCTGGGCCGCCACGTAGACCGTGTTCGAGTCGCGCGGGTCAACCACGATCTTGCCGATGTGCTCGGACTTCTTGAGCCCCACGTTCTCCCAGGACTTGCCGCCGTCGGTCGACTTGTACACGCCGTCGCCGTAGGAGACGCTGCGCTGGCTGTTGTTCTCGCCGGTGCCGACCCAGACCACCAGCGGGTTGTTGGGGTCGAGCGTGACACAGCCGATCGAAAAGGAGCCCTGGCCTTCGAAGATGGGGTCCCAGGTGGTGCCGGCGTTGACCGTCTTCCACATGCCGCCGGAGGCCACGGCCACGTACCAGGTGGCGGGAGCCGCGGGATCGACCACGACGTCGACGATGCGTCCGCCCACCACGGCCGGGCCGATGTTGCGCAGGGCGAGCCCGGAGAACGTCGGGGCGCTCATGGGGTCCTTCTTCTCGTCGCCCTTGCCCTTCTTGTCCTTGCCGGCCTTGCCCTTCTCCATCTTCGCGGGGGTCTGGGTGGCTTCCGTCTTCTTGCTCTCCGCGCCCTTGTAGGCTTCCTGGGGAGCCGCGAAGACGGCGCCTGACACGAGCAGCGAGCACAGCGCGAGCGCTACAGAGATCCGTTTCACTAAATCCTCCAATCCATTTGGGATCGGATGGCCAGAACGCCGGCCGTCCAGGTTCCAGGAACAGCAGCGGAGCGCCGGCTTATTGCCCAGGCAATGGGCCAGGGCAATTACGGCGCATCGCGCGATGACCTCCCCTCAGCAGTTTTCCTTTCCCAGGGAGAGGAGAGGGAAAGATAGCAGGGTCACATCAGGGTTTTGATGGAACGGAACGTACCCGGAACATCGCGTACGCCGGCACTCCCAGGGCCACGATCCCCAGTCCGATCAGCGACTCGACGGGGCTCTCCTTGAGCGTGTTCCCGATCAGCAGCAGGCAAGCCAGGATGAACAGCGCCGGGACCACGGGATAGCCCCAGGTGCGGTACGACCGGGGCGCGTCCGGCATCCGGCGGCGGAAGAGGAAGACGGCGGCGGCGGTCATGGCGTGGAAGAGGACCGAGGCGAAGACCACGTAGGTATAGAGCTGCGAGTAGGTTCCCGAGACCGTGAGGACGACCGACCACGCCGTCTGCGCCCAGAGGCTCGGCACGGGTGTGCGGTGCGTGGGATGGATGCGGGCGAGGGAGCGGAAGAAGAGGCCGTCTTCCGCCATGGGCAGGTAGATGCGCGAGCTGTAGAGGATGGTCGAGGAGAGGCAGCCGAAGGTCGAGATCAGCACGGCCAGGGAGACCAGGCGCGCCGCGCCCGGGCCGAAGAGCACTGAGGCCGCCGTCTCGGCGATGCGTGGCGTCTCGGTCATCTCCGGGAGGGTCAGCGCCCGGGTGTAGACCAGGTTGAGCAGGAGGTACATGAACATCACGGCCGCCGTGCCGGCGATGAGCCCCCTCGGGAGGCTCCGGCCGGGATCGCGCATCTCGCCCGCCGAGCAGGTGAGGCCGTACCAGCCGTCGTAGGTCCAGAGCGCAGCGATCATCGCCACGCCGAAGGCCGCGAGGAGACTGCCGGGAATGGCGCTCGTGGAGCTGTAAAGGTTGGGCGTCACCCGTGCCGGTGCGAAGAGGCCCAGGACGATCAGGCCTAGGATCGAGCCGATCTTGAGGACCGTCAGGGCGTTCTGAACCCAGGCTCCTTCCTTGAGGCCGAAGTGGTTGACGGCCGTGAGGACGAGGAGGGCGATCACGGCCGCCACCTGTCCTCCCGAGAGCGTCCAGGTCCAGGAGCCGATAGGGACTGAGAGCAGGACGTGCTGGGTGGCGAACCACGGCAGGAAGCTTCCCAGGTACTCGCCGAAGGCCACCGCGAGGGCCGCGTTGCCGCCGGACATGATGACCAGGAACGCCGTCCACCCATAAAGGAACCCCGCGAGCGGGCCGTACGCCTCCTTGACAAAGTGGTAGAGCCCGCCGGCCCGGGGGAACAGCACGCCGAGCTCGCCATAGGTGAGCGCCCCGGCCAGCGTCAGCAGCCCGCCCGCGAGCCACACCAGAAGAATCAGCCCCGGATGGGGCAGCACCTTCGCCATGTCCGCCGTGGTGATGAAGATGCCCGTGCCTACGATCGAGCCGATGGTGAGCAGGGTGCCGTCCCGCGTCGAGAGACCGCGGACGAGGGTGGGGGATCCGGGCGCCGCGGAGTCCTGTGGCTTCGACAGGGGTGTGGCCAAGGGCACCTCCACAACGGGTGCAGATATCTGGCGGTATCTTACTTCCGCAGTGCTACCCTCTTGAGATCCAAAGCATTCTCAGGTGAGGCACGCCTTCAAATGAGCCTGAAGACGTTTCGCGATCCTCACGTTTCGCGGTGGCAGTCGATGGTGGAGAAGATCCTCCATCGCCGTCACGGCGTGCCGTCCCAGGCTCCGGCCCCACGCCCCACGCTCGATCATCCCGTCGTGGCCTGGCCAACCCAGGGTGCCCGGTATGCCGATCCTCCTGGGCACCACGGGAGAGGTCTACAACCATGCCTACGTGATCCTGATGCTCGACGACGCGGGCCGGACGGCGCACGTCTCCTACTATCAGGACACGAAGGAGGAAGCGCTGCTGTTCGAGGAGTCTCTGGGGATGGCTGAGGGAAAATGAAAAGGCCGCCCCGGCGAACCGGAGCGGCCTCGATCGGCGAGTGAAGTGGTTCTCAACCGGCGATCTTGACGACGTTCTCGGCGGCCGGGCCCTTCTTGCCCTGGACGATGTCGAACTCGACGCGGTCACCCTCGGCCAGCGACTTGAAGCCGTTGCCCTGGATCGCCGAGTGGTGGACGAAGCAGTCCTTCTGCCCACCCTCCGGCGTGATGAAACCAAAACCCTTGCTGTCGTTGAACCACTTCACTCTTCCGGTGTTCTTCATTACCTAAACTCTCTTTCTGTTGTTCTCTCCAGAAAACACGAAAGGGACCCACCTAAAAGCCAGGTCCCTCACGTTCTCTGGTTACTGAGACAGACTTGTCCTGTGTCTATCGGGGGTGAAGAGTAGGGAAGCTGTGGTGTTTTGTCAAGGGCGGGAGGAGAGGGGGGCCACCCTCGGCAGCAGAAGGATTCCGGATAGGATGGAGAGGTGGCCTCCTTGCCGATCCGGCCCTTCCTGACCGCCCGCTGGCGGTATCTGGCGATGCTCAACTACGAGGTGCCGCCGGAGGTCCTGGCGCCGGTCGTCCCCCGCGGGACAGAGCTCGATTCGTGGCAGGGGAAGACTTTCGCCAGCGTCGTGGGCTTCCTCTTCCTGGACACCCGCGTCCGGGGTGTCGCGGTGCCCGGGCATCGCGATTTCGAGGAGGTGAACCTCCGGTTCTACGTGCGCCGCAAGGCCGAGGACGGCTGGCGCCGCGGCGTGGTCTTCGTCAAGGAGATCGTCCCCCGGCTGGCCATCGCGGCCACGGCGCGCCTGCTCTATGGCGAGAAGTACGTGGCTTTGCCCATGCGCCACTCGATCACGGGCGACCCCCCCCGGGGCGGCATGTACGTGATGTACGGATGGCGTCGGCGTGGGCGCTGGAACGGCATTGGCGCCGTGGTCTCGGGCGTGCCGAAAGAGGCGCTGCCGGGCTCGGAGGAGGAATTCATCACCGAGCATTACTGGGGGTACTCGTCGCTCCGGGGAGGCGGCACGGTCGAGTACCAGGTGGAGCACCCCCGCTGGCGGGTCTGGACCCTGCTGCGGCCGGTGCTCGACTGTGATGTCTCCGGGCTCTATGGGGAGCGCTTCGCCGGTCCTTTGGCGGGGGAACCCTCCTCGGCTTTCTTGGCCGACGGATCTGGGGTGGCGGTATACAGCGGCGTGTCCCTGCCGTAGACGTCCTTGCGGAACTGCGTGACGCCCGCGGCGTCCACCCAGGCCGTCCAGTAGGCGAGGTGGACGGGCAGCGGGTTGGGGATCTTGACCCAGCTCTCGCGGCCGCTCTTGCCCGCGGCCTTCTCGATCTTCTCCCGCGTCCAGGCGGGATCGTCCTTCAGGAGGTACTCGGCCAGGTCCAGGGGCTTCTCGACCCGGATGCAGCCGTGGCTGAAGGTGCGCACGGCGCGGCTGAAGAGCGAGCGCGAGGGCGTGTCGTGGAGGTACACGTTGAAGCGGTTGGGGAAGAGGAACTTGACCTTCCCCAAAGCATTGTTGGGGCCGGGCCTCTGCCGGACCCCTCCGGCCGGGGTCATCTCCATGTTCTGCCGCGCCAGATAGCCGGGATCGCGGGCGGCCCGGGGCAGGACCTCGTTCTTGAGGATGCCGGGCGGCACGGTCCAGGAGGGGTTCAGCACGATGTGGGTCATGGTGCCCGAGAACATGGGGGTGCGGCTGGTGGGTT
The DNA here is from genome assembly GCA_964245465.1 of uncultured Thermoanaerobaculia bacterium. Taxonomy (GTDB): domain Bacteria; phylum Acidobacteriota; class Thermoanaerobaculia; order Multivoradales; family UBA5704; genus DATARR01. Next base: position 4,312 of record CAXTNS010000062.1, on the reverse strand, counting down.
TGCCGGCCACGATCCTCATGGAAAGGGCAGGCTTGCCGGCTTCGACCACGTCGAGGGAGAAGCCGGCGATGTTCACGATCACGTACCGCTCGCCCAGGTCGCGGGGCAGCCAGCGCCAGCGGTCGAGGTTGATCTCGATCTGGCGCACGCGGTCCACGGCCGTCACGTTCAGGGCTTCCAGAGTGCCGGGTCCCACGGAGCCGTCCATGTCCAGCCCGTGCTTCTCCTGGAAGGCTTTGACGGCGGCCTCCAGCGTTGGATCAAAGAGGTCCTTCTCCGGAACGGGTGGAGTTGACGGCTGAAGGTCGGCCGAGGCCTCCAGGCGGGTCCTCAGGGCCGCGACGCGCTCGTTCTTCTCGCCTGGTTTGAGGGTGGGACCGGCGGGCACCGCCGGCCAGCCGCCCCGGGCGGCGATCTCCCGGTACTCCGCGAGGGCCTGCCTGAGGGCGCGGTATCCCTCGTGGGGCGGCGCCAGGTCCGCGATCGCCTGGCGCACGCTGCCCGCAGCCGGGTCGCTCAGGGCGTTCTCCAGGACGGCGGGGATGTCGACCTCGGGGATGTCGATGTCGCTGTCGCTGTAGATCACCTCGGGGTTCCCCCGGCCGTAGCGCAGGTCGGCGCCCAGGCGCAGAAAGGCGTCGGTGAGCTGAAGGTCCAGCTCGGCAAGGTCGCCCGGCGTGGGCCGGGTCCGCGCCTGGGCCATCTGCTGGCGGAGACCGTTCAGTCGATAGTCCTCGGGGCGCAGGCCGTCGTTCGTGGCGTCGGCCACGGCCGCGATCAACTCATCCGCGTCCGGACGGAGCCCGCCGTCGGAGGAGATTGTGATCCAGGCGGGGGCGAAGCTCCGCCGCTCGTAGAAACAGGGCAAGCCCGGGTTGGCGCGTCCGGTGGTGCCGTCCGGGAACCGCAGCTCGGGAGTCTTCCCTGAGGCGGGCATGCGGGTCTTCAGGACGACCTGGAGCCGTTGCGAGAGAGGAGGCTGCGGCTGGGCCGGCGGCTGCCCGGCCCCCGTCTGGGGGATTGAGACCAGTCCGGCCAACCCTGCCAGGAGGATGGCGAAGCGGCGAGCCCGCGCGGACCCGCGCTGATAGGGTGGCATACCCTAATGCTAGCATTGAGATCGAGCATGCGCGAAGATCCTCGTCCCTCCCGTTGGAAATCCCCCTGGCTCTGGATCGGCCTCAGTTGCGGCGTGCTGATCCTGGGCGTCGGCCTCATCGTGCTGGCCAGCCTGATCCCGCTCGCCAGCTACTACAGACCCGGGGGGGCCAGGGAGCGTATCCGCAACGAACCGGTCCTGCTCTTCGCCGAAATGGCTGCGCGCAAGGACCCGAACGTGAAGGTGGTCTCGCGCGACACGAAGCGTCACACGGTGAGCTTGCGCAACCGGAAGACGGGCGAGCGTTTCGTCTTGGGGCAGACCGGCGAGAAGAAGCTGCGCATCCAGACGGAAGCGGGAGAGGTGACGCTCGACATCAAGCCCCTTCCCGACTGGACGCTGTGGCTGGGGAGCGCCGCCGATCCGCTGCCTTCCTGGATACCGGCCCCTCCGGGCCTGCGGCCACGCCCTCTGTACAAGTTGCGTAGCGGACAGGTCGTCTCCGGCTGTTCCCTCCTCCTCCCGTCCGGACCGGCTGAGGATGTCTTCGCGTTCTACCGCGGCGAGCTGGAGGGGAAAGGCTTCAAGCTGGTCCCTGGAGACTCCTTCTCTGCCTCCTCGCCCGACTATAGCTCCTCCATCTTCATAGGCCCCCCTGTGCAGAAGGTGCAGAAGGGCCGGCCCAGGCTCTTTCTCACCTGGTCGAAGATGAGCGGGCCGAAGATGGGCGGGAATCGATAACCGGGCGCCTGGGTTAAGATCTCGCGATGCCGTAGCCGGACGATGGATGTCCGTCTGCCTGAAGGAATCATCGACAATCTGGAGACCCTTTATGAGAAAGACCTTCACCCTTCCCGCCGCGCTGCTTCTCGCGGTGGCCGTGGCGGCCGGTGCCCAGCAGTCCGGCCAGTCCAATCAGCAACCTGCCCAGAAGCCCACGGCCCAGGGCACCCAGACGGCCCAGCCGGCCGCGCCGGCCGCGCCGAATACCGCCGGCAAGCCGGAGTCCCTGGAGGACCGGGCAAGCTACAGCATCGGCCTGAACCTGGGCCGCTCGCTCAAGACCAACGACATCAAGGCCAACACCGATCTCCTCATCAAGGGGCTCCGGGACGGTCTCGCCGGGCAGGCGCTGCTCACCGATGCGGAGATGCAGTCCACCATGCAGGAATTCCAGCAGCAGCTCCAGGCGCAGCAGGAAGCCAAGCAGAAGGTGATCGGCGAGAAGAACAAAACCGAGGGCGAGGCTTTCCTGGCGAAGAACAAGGCGCGCCAGGGCGTCAAGACGACCGCCAGCGGTCTTCAGTACGAGGTCCTCACGGAGGGTACCGGCCCGACGCCCAAGGCCACCGACACGGTGACCGTGAACTACAAGGGCACGCTGATGGACGGCACCGAGTTCGACAGCTCGTACGAGCGCGGCCAGCCGGCCACCTTCGTGCTGAACCAGGTCATCCCGGGCTGGACCGAGGGCGTGCAGCTCATGAAGGCCGGCTCCAAGTACAAGTTCTACATCCCGGCCGCGCTGGGCTACGGCGAGCGTGGCGCCGGCGGCGTGATCGGCCCCAACGCGCCGCTGGTCTTCGAGGTCGAGCTCCTCTCGATCGGCCAGCCGACCCCGCCTCCGGCGCCCGGTGGCGATCAGGGCCAGACCCAGCAGCAGCAGCCGGCCGAGCAGAAGCCTCCGGCGCGGTAGGAATCCTGCCATAGGGGCGGCCCCGTGTGGCCGCCCTGTCTACCCTTCCAGCACCTCTCTCCGCGCCGCTTCGACGTCCTCCAACGCCTGTTCCATCCGGTCCCGGTGGGTCCGGAAGGAGAGGACGCAGATGCGCAGGGCAAAGCGCCCGCGCAGGCGGGTACCGGTCAGGAACACCCGCTGACGGGCATTGACCCGCTCGATGAAGCGGTAGTTGAGCGCGTCGAGGTCTTCCTCAGATACCCCGGCAGGAGCCAGCCGGAAGGCGAGCAAAGAGAGCTGGGGCTCGGCCAGCATCTCGATCCCCTCCATTTCCCGCAGCCGGTCAGCCGCCCAACGGGCGAGCGCCAGCTTCTCCTCGAGTTGGTCGCGGAAGGCCCCGGCTCCCGCCACCTTGAACGGCAGCCAGACCCGCAGGCCCCGGAAGGGACGCGACAGCTCGGGCGAATACTGGGAGAAGTCCACCCGGCCGGGGTCGTCCTGGAGGCCGGGCATGTAGTCCGCCGTCAGGCTGTGGGCGCGCCGCAGGGCCTGGCCGTCGCGCACCAGCACGGCGCCCGTGCCGTAGGGCAGGAACAGGCCCTTGTGGGGATCGAGGACGATCGAGTCCGCCCGCTCGATGCCTCGCATAACCTGTTTTCCCTCCTCCGTCAATAGGAAAAACCCGCCATAGGCCGCATCTACGTGGAGCCACAGGCCGTGCCGGGCCGCGAGACTGGCCAGATCGGGCAGGGGATCGACGGCGCCCGTGTTCGTGGTGCCGGCGCTGGCGGCGATCAGGAAGGGGGTGAGGCCGTGGGCGCGGTCCTCCTCGATCATCGCTTCCAGGGCGTCGGGCCGCAGGCGGAAGAGGGCGTCCGTGGGGATGGACCGCACGTTCGCCTCGGGGAAGCCGGCGAGGATGGCGCCCTTGGCCACGGAGTAGTGGGCCTGGTCGGAGGTGTAGAGGATCCCCTTGAGGAAGTCGTCGGGCAGCCGGTCGCGCCGGGCCGTCACCAGGGCCGTCCAGTTGGCGAGCGAGCCGCCGCTGGTGAGCGTGCCCCGGGCCTCGGGCGGGTAGCCGGTGATCTGGCAGAACCAGGCCACGACGTTGGCTTCGAGCTGGGCCAGGGCCGGAGCGGGCGCGAAGATCGAGGTGTAGCGGTTGATCGAATCGGCGATCAGGTCCGCCACCGCCGTATGGAACAGCCCGCCGCCGGGAATGAACGCGAGGTAGCCTGGGCTCGCCGTGTTGTAGGCGGGCTTCACCGCCCGGTCGAAGATCAGGTCGAGCAGCTCGGAAACGGGAGCGCCCGCCTCGGGCATGGGCTCCACCAAGGAGCGGGCCAGCTCGACGCCCCCGCGCGTGTCGGAGACGGCCTGCTCGGGTAGCGATTCGATATGGGCGACGATGCGGTCGAGCGCAGCGCCGACCAGGGCACGCATTTCGTCCGGGGGAAGCTCCAAGGGGTGCGCGGGGGAGGGGACGGGATCAGGGACGGACATGGACGAACATTATGCGATCTGGGGCCTGTAGG
>CAXTNS010000061.1:4928-16898 GCA_964245465.1 uncultured Thermoanaerobaculia bacterium | reverse complement strand
CGGGTGGAGACGGTGCCGCCGGTGCCGATCTTCCGGGTGGACAACACCGCCACCACCAGCGCCAAGCGCCGGGGCACCCGCATCTACGTCGGCCGGCTCGACACGCTGCTGACGGTGAAGGGCTCGATCGACGCCAATTCGGGGCCGTTCGAGACCTGGGTCACGGTGCCCGATCCCACGCTCTATTTCGGCTCGGCGCTGCGGGCGGCCCTGGCGGAAGAGGGGATCGTGGTCGAGGGGCATCTGCGGTCGGTCGCCGAGTTGCCGGGCGCCATCTGGGAGCGGGTGGCCCTGCACCGGAGCGACCTCGTCACGGCCGTGCGCACCACCAACAAGCGGAGCCAGAACTTCTACGCCGAGACCCTGGCGAAGACGATCGGGGCGCAGCGCTGCGGCCGGGGCGCCTGGGCCGAGGGGGTGCGCGCCATCTCGGAGTTCCTCGTGTCGATCGGCGTGCCGCGCGGCACCGTCCAACTCGTGGACGGCTCGGGGATGAGCCGCGCCAACATGGCCACGCCGCGGGCCTTCACGATCCTGCTGCGGCACATGTTCTTCCATCCGGCGGCCACGGAGTTCGCGCAGTCGCTGCCCTATTCGGGAGAGGAAGAGATGAAGGGCTGGCGGCGGCGGATGGCGGCACCCCCCTACCGCGGCAACGTCCTCGCCAAGACCGGCACGCTCAACGGCGTCTCCTCCCTCTCGGGCTACGCCAAGGCCGTGTCCGGCAAGTCCTACGCCTTCTCGATCCTGATCAACAAGAGCCGGGGCGACGCCCACGGGGCCCAGGACCGGATCGTGATGGCGCTGATCGACAACGGGTGAGCCCGGGGTAGAATGCCTCTTGCCGGGGTGCGGCATGACGCGCCTCCACGTTCTGGCATTCCAGGAGATCCTCTTGATCACATCCGAAGCCGGCCCGGTCAACTACCGGGGCTTGATGAAGAAGGTGGAGCAGGTCGTCGCGGCCATGGACCGGGACGAGGACGTCGGCTCGACGATCCACCACCTGCTCGAGATCATCATCGACAAGTTCCAGGACGAGTTGGGGATCTACGGCGGCCGGCTCTATCAACGTCGGGGGGCCTACTACGTGCTCCAGGCCACCTTCGGCGACGCCAAGGAGGTCCCCCAGGGGCTCAAGGTGCCGATCTCCTACCAGCCCATTCAGCACCTGCTCGAGCACGGCACGGTGTACATGGACACCGAGGACCCGAACATCGACCGCAACCTGGAGAACCTCCTGGGGGTGCAGCGGTTCGCCGCGATCGAGGTAGGTAGCGAGGAGTACATCCTGGCCTTCAACGTCGCCCCGGGCCATGACCGGGACGACATCCTCTTCTCGCTCGGCATCCTGCGGCACAGCGTCAACCAGAAGATCCGCCGCGAACGCATGGAGGGGATCTTCGTGGAGGCACGGAAGATCCAGGCCTCCATCCTCCCCCGGCGCGAGCCGCAATACGGTGATTTCGACTTCTTCGGCCGCTCGGAGCCCATGGAAGAGGTGGGCGGCGATTTCTTCGACTACATCCCGCTGACCAACAAGATCCTGGGGCTTGCCATCGCCGACGTCTCCGGCCACGGCCTGCCCGCCGCCCTCCAGGTGCGCGACATCTACATGGGGCTGCGCATGGGGCTCGCCCGCGACTTCAAGATCGTGCGCACGGTCGAGCGGATGAACAACATCATCCACAAGAGCACGCTGACGAGCCGTTTCGTCTCCATGTTCTACGGTGAGCTCGAGCTCAACGGCGTCTTCATCTACGTCAACGCGGGCCATCCGCCGCCGTTCCACATCTCGGCGGACGGCACCGTGCGCTTCCTGGAGGAAGGGGGGCCGGTGCTCGGGCCGCTCCCCGACGCCACCTACGAGCGGGGCTTCGTGATCATGAAGCCGGGCGACATGCTGGTCTTCTATACGGATGGCATCTGTGAGACCCAGGGACGCGACGAAAGCGGCCGTCTGCTGGGCGAGTACGGCATTGACCGCCTGCTGGAAGTGGCCCGCGAGCACCAGGGCGAGACGGCCCGTGAAGTCGTGGATGCCATTTTCGCCAGCGTCGAATCCTTCAGCCGCAACGCTCCGCCGGACGACGACCGGACGGTCATGGTGGTGAGCCACCCGGTGATCGACATCACCGCGACGCAGGCGTTCCCGCGGCCGACGGGGCTGCTGTAGGCTGCGCTGAGATCGACCCCGCCGTCTCCGGAGGGTCCGGAGTTGCCTTCCGGGTAACAGTTCATATGAACTGGCTGACCTTTCATATGAAAAGGCTCACCTGAAGCCTGAAGCATCGTCGTTTTCATAGGGGCGGAAACCCAAAATATCGGATCGGATGCTCCGCCGGGACCGGCGAAGCTACTTTTCATATGAACTGGAGAAGATTTCATAGAAAACGGAGAGCCAACGAGCCCTTCAGGAGGCTCCGCCAGAGGCTTCGGGGCTTCGCCAGCGTCGTCCGGTCAGCTTTCCCTATGAATCTTCCTGGTCTCCATATGAAATCCAGGGGTCCTGGCAGCTCCGCGAGTCCTTCTCATATGAAAACAGAGATCATCCCTATGAAACGGGATTGGCTAGATGGCTTTCAAGGCTCTTTCCATATTATTTCTTCAAAGTTCCATATGAAAAGGCCCTCCACTAGGTCTGCCGCACGACCTCCAGCTCCTGCTTCAGCTTGACGATGCTCTTCTCGGTATAGATCCCTGACCGGAGTTGGACGCCGGGGTAGATCTGCGTCTCCCGCCCCACGACCACTCCGGGATGGAGGACGGAATTGCAGCCGGTGAGGACGCCGTCGCCCAGGATGGCGCCGAGCTTGCGCCGGCCCGTGTCAATCCGGTCACCGATCCGGTCTCCGTTCCGGGGGATCCGGATTCTGCCACCGTCGTGGCGGAAATTCGAGAGGATCGTCCCCGCCCCGAGATTGACGTCCATCCCCAGGATCGAATCGCCCACGTAGTTGAGGTGCGGGGCCTTGGCGTGGCGCAGGAGGATGGCCCGCTTGATCTCCGTGTTGGCCCCCACCACGCACTGGTCGCCGATCCAGACACCACCGCGGATGTAGGCGCCGGGCCGGATCTCGACGTCACAGCCGATGTAGACCGGTCCCTCGATCACCACGCTCGGGTGGATGCGGGCGCCGGGGCAGATGACGATCTGGTCCCCAACGAGGTGGACCTCCGGCGAGAGCTGACCCTGGATGTCGCAGGAGGGCAGGCCGGCAAGGATCTCGTCCAGGGGCTCGCCCAGGAGCGCCCAGGGGGCGGCGGGATCAAAGTGCCGTTCGAAGGGGTCCGGCAACTCGGAGAACAGGGGTGGGATCTCGGGTGCAGTCTGGTTCATAAAAGAGATGATATCGTTCCGTCCCTGCGTGAGCCGGTTCCGCCTCCTCCCCCTGTCCTTCTATCGCCGCCCTGCCGAGGAGGTCGCCCGCGATCTCCTCGGGCGGTACCTGGTGCGCGAGTTGGAGGGCGAGCGCCTGGTGCTCCGTCTGGTCGAGTCGGAAGCCTATCTCGGGGACCCTGACCGCGCCAGCCACGCCTGGAAGGGCCGCCGGACGCCGCGCAACGAGAGCCTCTACCTTCCCGGGGGGCACGCGTACGTCTACTTCATCTACGGCATGCATTACTGCCTGAACGCCGTCACGGGCGAGGCGGGCATCGGCAGCGCCGTGCTCCTGCGGGCCGGCGAGCCGGTCGAGGGGGAGGAGAGGATGGTGGAAAACCGGGGCTGGGTCGCGAAGGTCCGTCCGGGAGATCTTGCCGGCGGGCCGGGCAAAATCTGCCAGGCCCTCGCCATCGGCAAGGAGCTCGACGGCGTCCTCCTGAACCGTTCGCCTCTCTACATCACCAGAGGAGAGCCCATCGCGGCGGAGGAGATCGTGGCCAGTCCCAGGATCGGGGTGGCCTACGCGGGCGAGGCCGCCCTCTGGCCCCTGCGGTTCTCCGTGCGGGGGCACCCGCATGTGTCGAAGCCTCGGCCGGGGTGATGGAATACCATAGCGTGGAGCTGTGACCACACAGTGGTTCATCCTCTGGGGGAATCGATGCTGACGGATGAAATCCGGAAAGAGATCAGATCCCGCCTCCAAACGGCGTTCCACGAGAGGCTCCGGGAGGTTTGGCTGTTCGGATCAGAGGCTCGGCGTGAGGCTCGGCCGGACAGTGATCTGGATCTGATGGTCCTTCTGGAAGGACCGGTCCGGCTGGGCCGGGATCTGGAGACGATCGTCCGGGCTTTGTACCCTGTGCAGCTCGAGTTGGAAGTTCCCATCCACGCGATCCCGGTCGCTGAGGCCTCCTTCGAGGCCGGTGGCTATGGTCTGTATCGCAGCGCCAAGCGGGAAGGCGTCCCCCTATGACGCCTGAAGTCACCGACCTCTGGCAGCGGGCTCTCCAGGCGCTTCGCACAGCGGAGCGTCTGGTCGAGGATGACCCAGATGCTTCCGCCTCACGGTCCTACTACGCCGCTTTCTATGCGGTGTCCGCTTTGCTGGCCTTCGATCAACGCTCCTTTGCCAAGCATACGGCTGTGGAGAGGGCCGTCCATCGGGACCTCGTCAAGCCGGGGATCTGGCCAGTCAAAGTTGGGGCCGCTTTCTCAGCCCGAGGACGCCAGAGTTGCGGTGGAGAAGGCCCGCCTGATCCTCAGGGCGGCTCGGGAGGCGGCGCCGGAACCCTTGCAGGGTCTTGAAGTTTCCGTTCCTTAGAAAACACCTCTTCGGCGGGTCGCGAGCCGTTGAGCTCGCTCCCTACCGCACCCCCGCCCCCCGGGCTCGGGGCGGCGCCAGCCGGATGTACCCGCCGCTCGCCAGCTTCCAGAAGAGCATCAGCGCGTCGAGCTGCTGCATGGGGGTGATCTTCAGGATCGACTGGATGTCGTAGGTGCCGTTGATGCGGGTCAGCATGAAGCCCTCCTGGGGGGAGAGCTTGGAGGAGGTGAGCTGCTCCATGGTGGCCGTCACCTGGGGGATCGAGCCCAGGGTGACACCGGCGCGGTCGATCTGCTCGCGGATGGCCTTCTCGGCCTGGGCGAGCGCGCTCTGAGCGTCCTGGTCGTCGGGCTCCAGGGCACGCGCGGCCCGCAGGTGGCGCAGGGCCGGCTCGAGCTCCCCCCTCTGCAGGTAGGCGCGGCCTGTCGCCAGCAGGGAAGCCCCGACCGGCGTGCCGCCGCTCGCTCTATCGGAGGACGCGGCAGGCGCATCCCCGGTGCCCCGCAGCTTGACCAGCTTGACGTGGCCGTACTGCCACTGGTCGAAGAACAGCTTGGAGATCTGGTACTCCGTCGTGTGGGTAAGGAGGCGGATCTCCTCGATCGTCCGCTCGTCGTCCACCATCTCCAGGATGCGCTGCTCGCCCGGCCCGAGGTCCGGCACGGTCGAGAGGTCGACCACGGCCACGGGGATCATCCGCTCGTGGGGGATCACCCTGCGGATGCGCCGCCACTCGTCGACCCGCTGGACGCCCTCCATCACGATGCCGGTGACGTCCATCCTCATGGGGACCATGGCGCCTTCGGGGAGGACGTCGTCGAGGAAGCGGAAGTCCCCCTCGGGCCAGGAGAAGACGTCGTAGATGCTCTCCTCGGCCTTGATGCGGAGCATGCGGGAGAGCTCCTGCTCGGAGAGGGCGCCGTTGTTGACCAGGATCATGCCCAGGAGCATGCGAGTCTGCTGCTGGGACTCGATGGCCCGGTTGAGCTGCGCCTCGGTGATGAGGCCGTAGTTGACCAGGAAGTGGCCCAGGTACTCCTCAGGCCGGTTGGAGGCCGAGGAGAGGATCAGGCCTTCCTTGAAGAAGATCTTCTTTTCCACCGGGCCATGAACGATCTCCAGCGTCCCGTTCTTCTTGCTCTGGGACAGCCACTGGAGCAGCTCTTCGAGCTGCATCGTTCTGAGGTTCCCGACGATGCCCATGATGACCGGGCCGATTATAGTGCTATGCGAATACTGGGAGATGGCCCCCGCGGTCCACGCGCTCCACATGGGGAGGTATCCTCATCTTCGGGCCGGAGTGGTCCCTCTTTGGCCCTGGTAGTGGCTTGAGGAGCCCGGATCGCCGTAAGCGACATCCGGCTCGGACTCCATAGTGATGAAGATGAGTTGTGCAATTCTCCTGCCCGCTTCGAGGACGAAGGGCTGGGGCCCGAGGTTCTGGAGCTCCAGGGTGATCTCCCCTTCGAAGCCGGGATCGCACCAGCCGGCGAGGGAGTGGTTAATCCAGAGCCGGCCGAGAGTGGACTTGAGCTTGAGGTCACAGGCGACGTTCCTCGGAATGCAGACGTACTCCATGGTAGAGGCGAGCACGACCTCGCCGGGGAAGAGCTTGACGTGGGGGGCACGGAATTCCTCAGGGTCGCGGGTGGGGCAGATCCAGTGATCGGAGACCCGCACGTCGTAGCTGGCGGAGTTGACCTGGGCCTCCTCGAAGGGGGTGACACCCCCGTTCTTTCCCCATTCTCGGATCCAGCGGTCCGGCTTGATCATGGTCTATGTCTCTCTCTTTGCTGTTCTTTCCGGCAAACGGCAGACTATCACGCAGCGCTCGACTTCTGACTAGTACCTCTTTGTAGTACCATCACCTTATGAGGCGAAGGCACCAGCGCACGCTTGAGCTGATCTTCGCCCATCCTCCGAGCGGGAACATCAAGTGGCGCGACATCGAAGCGTTGCTCATTGAGCTGGGTGCTGAGATCAGCGAGCGGGAAGGCAGCCGTGTGGCCGCTGTCCTGTTTGGGGAGGTACGGGTGTTTCATCGGCCACATCCTTCTCCGGACACCGACAAAGGCGCGGTGGCGAGCATCCGCAAGTGGTTGGAAGAACATGGAGTAGAGCCATGAATATGATGACCGTCGACGGGTATCACGCCAAGATCGAATATGACGAAGACCTTGACCTCTTTCGAGGAGAGATCCTGGGTCTTAACGGTGGCGCTGACTTCTACGGCAAGGATCCGGCCGAGCTTCGCCAGGAGTTCAGGAATTCGCTCACTGTCTTCCTCGAAGTGTGCAGAGAGAAGGGCATCGAGCCGCACCGCCGTTTCTCGGGCAAGTTCAACTTGCGAATTCCTCCGGAGTTGCACGAAAGGCTTGCCCTCGCTGCTCAAGCTGAGGGTAAAAGCATCAACACCTTGGCCCAGGAGGCGTTGGAAGAGCGGCTCGCTTCATAGCGGTGACCTGGTCAGCAGGCGAACGAATAGGGCGGCCCCACGCGAGGCCGCTCCTACAGAAATCTTACCGGCGTCGTCACCTGCTCGCGGTGGATGGTGTCCACGAAGCGGATGATCTTGCGCGAGAGCGACATGAAGAGGGTCGAGGTGCGCGAGCCGCCGCCGAAGAAGCGGACGCCCCGCAGCAACTCGCCGTCGGTGACGCCGGAGCAACTGAAGAGGATCTCGTTGCCCGGGGCCAGCTCCTCGGTCTTGTAGATCCTGGAAACGTCGTGGAAGCCGAGGGCGCTCAGGCGCTCGAACTGGGCTTCCTTCTTCTCCTCGTCCGAGTCGTTGGGCTTGAAGCGGGCCTGGATTTCGCCGCCCAGGCAGCGCATGGCCGCGGCGGTGATGACCCCCTCGGGCGCGCCGCCGATGCCCATGACGGCGTGGACGCCGGTGCCGCGCACGGCGGCGGAGATGCCGGCGGAGAGGTCGCCGTCGGAGATCAGGCGGATGCGGGCGCCGGCCGCGCGGATGTCGGCGACGAGCTGCTCGTGGCGCGGGCGGTCGAGGACAACGACGGTGAGGTCGCTCACCCGGCGCTCGAAGGCGGCGGCGATGTTCCTCAGGTTCTCGGCCACGGGGGCGTCGATGTGGATGCTGCCCCGGGCCGTGGGGCCCACGACGAGCTTCTCCATGTAGACGTCGGGGGCGTGGAGCAGGCCGCCGCGCTCGGCGGCGGCGAGCACGGCGATGGAGTCCGGGGAGCCGGTGGCGCAGAGGTTGGTGCCTTCCAGGGGATCGACGGCGATGTCGACCTGGACGGCGCCGTCCCTCCCCCTTAAGGCGCCCAGCTCCTCGCCCACGAAGAGCATGGGGGCTTTGTCGCGCTCGCCCTCGCCGATGACCACGCGGCCGTCCATCTGGAGCGTGTCCATCTCCCGGCGCATGGCCTCGACAGCCACCTGGTCCGAGTATTTCCGCTGGCCGAAGCCCATGGTCTTGGCGGCCGCGATGGCCGCCTGCTCGGTGACGCGGATGAATCCCTGCTCGAGGAGGGAATCCATGACCACGGGCATCAGCGGGAGCTCCCGGCGCTTGCGGGAACCGGCTGCTCTTTCTGAGAGGACGTGCGTTCCGGCGGGTTGTACGCCGGGATGCCCGTGATGGCCTCGCCGATGATGAGGCCGTGGATGTCGTGGGTGCCCTCGTAGGTGTAGACCGACTCGATGTTGAGCATGTGGCGGATGACCGGGTAGTCGTCCACGATGCCGTTGGCCCCCAGGATTTCGCGGGCGAGCTTGGCGCACTCGCGGGCCAGCCAGATGTTGTTGCGCTTGCCCATGGAGATCTGCCAGTGCTTGAGGCGGCCGTTGTCCTTGAGCCTGCCGAGCTGGAAGGCGAGGAGCTGGGCCTTGCTGATCTCGGTGGCCATCCAGGCGAGCTTCTCCTGGACGAGCTGGTGGCAGGCGATGGGCTGGCCGCCGAACTGGACCCGCTCCTTGGCATAAGTCAGAGCCGTGTAATAGGTCTCCATGGCACTGCCCACCCCGCCCCAGGCGATGCCGTAGCGCGCCTGGTTCAAGCACATGAGGGCGTTCTTGAGGCCGGTGGTGCCGGGGAGCATGTTGTCCGCCGGGATGCGGCAGTCGTGGAAGCCGAGCTCGGAGGTGGTGGAGGCCCGGAGCGAGAACTTGCCGTGCTGGTCCGACGAGGTGAAGCCCGGGGTGCCCTTCTCGACCACGAAGCCGCGGACGCCGTCGTCGGTCCTGGCCCAGACCACGGCCACGTCGGCGAGGGTGCCGTTGGTGATCCACTGCTTGGAGCCGTTGAGCACCCACTCGTTGCCCACCTTTTTCGCGGTGGTGCGCATGCCGCCGGGGTTGGAGCCGAAGTCGGGCTCGGTCAGGCCGAAGCAGCCGATGGCCTCGCCGGAGGCGAGGGCGGGGATCCAGCGGTCCTTCTGCTCCTTGGAGCCGAAGGTGTAGATGGGGTACATGACGAGGGAGCTCTGGACGGAGACGAAGCTCCGCAGGCCGGAGTCGCCGCGCTCGAGCTCCTGCATGATCAGGCCGTAGGCGACGCCGCCCAGGCCGGGGAGGCCGTACTCGGTGAGGCTGGCCCCGAAGAGGTTCAGGGCGCCCATCTCGGGCACCAGCTCCAGAGGAGTGCGCCCCTCGCGGTGGCACTCCTCGATGATCGGCTTGACTTTGTCGTCCACGAAAGCGCGAACCGTGTCGCGCACCAGGCGCTCCTCTTCGGTGAGGAGCGCGTCCAGCTCCAGCAGATCGACGCCTGGGAAGCGGCTCAAGGGAATATCCTCCTTCTACACGCTCTGCGCTGCGGGCGGAATGTCTGAGTTTGAGGTCGCACGGTTCGGAAAAGATTCGGAAAAACCGCGCGCGGAATGATACCACGGGGGCGGATTTACCCCGGTTGGGCCCGGCCGGGGTCTTGTGCATCCTCACGCGACCGCTCTACAATCAAGGATTGTCTTATCCGTGGAACGGTTCGACTCGCGCCAACGACAGGTCCTTATGTCCGTCCATCATGGAGTTGAAGAGGCCATGAAAATTCGAAGCATGAGTAGGAAGAATGCCGTGTTCCTCGCGTTGCTTGCTGCCCTGACCCTCTCCGCCGTCTCCGCGGCCACGGCTGCCGACGACTCGGTCGTCGTGCGCGTGCCGGCCAAGGTGCGGGCGCAGGTGGACGCCGCCAGGGTTCAGCCGACGCAGGTTCTGGACTACGAATCGTTCTACTGGATGGAGGTGAAGGCCGCCGATCTCGACCGCCTGGCCGGCGTGCCCTACGTGGTGGTGCCGGACGCGCGGCAGGTGCGGGTCCCGGGCTTCCGCTTCGACCCGCTCGCGGACGGCGAGCCTGTGATCGCCGGGGATCAGCGAGCCGACGCCTCCCGGCCGGGCTTCCGGCTGGTCCAGCTCATCGGACCGCCCCAGGACGCCTGGCTCGCCCGGCTCAACGGCACGGGCGCCCGGGTCCTTCAGTACTACCCGAACAACACCTACCTGGTGTGGTCCCGGCCGGAGGCGAGCGAAGCCGTCAACCGGCTCGACTTCGTGCGCTGGCAGGGCCTCTTCCACCCGGCTTACAAGATCAACGCCGACCTGCAGGGCCGGACGGGCAGGATCAGCAACGTCGACGTGATGTTCTATGAGAACGACTACAAGGGAGTCCTCGAAGCTCTCTCCCGGCTCGGGGCCGAGGTCCTGCAGGTCAACCCGTCCCAGCCGGACAAGGCCTTCTACGACGCCATCGTCCGCATCGACGCCGGGGTGCTGGATGACGTGGCCGCCCTGGACGACGTCCTGTGGCTGGGATTCGCGAGCCCGAAGCCGGGACTGGACGACGAGATGTCGGACCAGATCCTGGCCGGCAACCACCCCGGCGGCGTACCCGTCACCGGTTATCTGAGCTATCTCTCCAGTCTCGGCTATGACGGCACGGGCGTCATCTGGGCGACGGTGGACACGGGCGTGGACTACAACCACCCCGACCTCTCCAGCCACATCGTCGGCGGCTTCAGCTTCCCGGGGATCCCGGCCGGCTGCGACCCGGGCACCCAGCCCGGCTCCGACTGCTCGAACGGCGGCCACGGCACCCACGTAACCGGAATCATCGGCGGCGACGCCACCGGCGGCTTCACCGACGCCGGCGGCTTCCTCTACGGTCTGGGCGTGGCCCCGGAATACAGCATCTTCGCCATGAACTCCCTCTCCTCGGACGCGTGGCCGCCGGCCGGCGGCTGGCAGGAGCACTCCAAGCGGGCAATCCTGGGCAACGCCATCGGCGGCAACAACTCGTGGAACACCGGCGAGGGCGCCGCCCACGGTTACCAGGCTTCCGAGCGCACCCACGACCTCATGGTGCGGGACGGCAACTTCGACACCACGGCCACGGCGGAGCCCTTCATCGAGGTGTTCTCGGCCGGCAACTCGGGACCCGGCGCCAGCACGCTGACGGCGCCCCACGAGGCCAAGAACCTGATCGTCACCGCCTCCTCCCTGAACAACCGGGTGGGCAACATCAACAATATCTCCAGCTTCAGCAGCCGCGGGCCCGCGGTCGACGGCCGTATCGTGCCAACGATCACGTCCCCTGGTGAGCAGATCGCGTCGACCCGCAACGACGTCGGCGGGGTGTGCGCCGATCCCATCGCCGGCACGAGCAACCTCTACGCCTTCTGCTCCGGCACCAGCATGGCCACTCCCCACACCTCGGGCGCGGTGGTCCTGCTCACCGAGTGGTGGCGCACCTTCAACGTCGGCGCCAACCCGAGCCCGGCGATGGCCAGGGCCCTGCTGGTCAACGGCGCCGTGGACATGGGCACGGCCGACATCCCCAACTTCAACGAGGGCTGGGGCCGCGTCAACGTCACCCGGGTCATCACCCCGCCCGCGCCCGCGCACTACTGGGACCAGACGACGCTCCTGAGCGCCACCGGCCAGACCTACCAGATCACGCTCGGCGTGCCCAACCCGGGCCAGCCGGTCAAGGTCACCCTGGCCTGGAGCGACGCCGCCGGCGCGGTGGGCGCCAACCCCGCCCTGGTCAACAACCTCGACCTGACGGTGGTGAACGGCGCGAACACCTATCTCGGCAACCGCTTCACCGCCGGCTGGTCCGCCACCGGCGGCACGCCGGACACCCGCAACAACCTGGAGAACGTCTACATCCAGTCGCCCAGCTCCGGCAGCATCGACGTCACGGTCGCGGCCACCGCCATCAACGGTGACGGCGTGCCCTACAACGGCGACACCACGGACCAGGACTTCGCCCTGGTCTGCACCAACTGCGCCCTGAATC
>CAXTNS010000061.1:2015-4918 GCA_964245465.1 uncultured Thermoanaerobaculia bacterium | reverse complement strand
CTCACCGCTCCCGCCGCTGGCCGGGGCATTGACCGACCGCGGGCTCGACGTCACGCCGGCCAGCGTCAGCGTCTGCGCGCCGACGAGCGCGACCTACACGGTGAACATCGGCTCGATCCTGAGCTTCTCCGATCCGGTGACCCTGTCGGCGAGCGGCAACCCGGCCGGCACCACGGTGGGTTTCAGCACCAACCCCGTGACCCCGCCTGGCTCGAGCACGATGACCATTTCGGGCACCGGCTCGGCGGCGGCCGGCTCGTATGCCATCCAGGTCAACGGCAACAGCACCACGGGGACCAAGTCCCGCACCGTCAACCTCAACCTCTTCACCGCGGCGCCGTCGGCGGTGACCTTGCTGACGCCCGCCAACGGCGCGCTCAGCCAGCCGGTGCAGCCCACGTTCACCTGGCAGGCGGTCAGCGCGGGCGGCACCTACACGATCGAGGTGGCGAGCGACGCCGCCTTCACCAACATCTTCGAGACGGCGAGCGGCATCACCGGCACCAGCTACACGCTCACGGGCTCGCTCAACACCAACACCACCTACTACTGGCGGGTGAAGGCCACCAACACCTGCGGCATGGGCAGCTACTCCGCCGTGAGGAGCTTCATCACCGTGGCGGCCCCTGGAGACTGCGGCACCGGCACGGCGGCGGTCACGGCCTACACCACGAACTTCGAGTCCGGCACCGCGGGCTGGACCCACAGCGGCACGGGCGATAGCGGGGCTCGCTCGGGCACGCGGACGCACAGCGGCGTCAATGCCTTCCACGCCAACAACCCGGCGGCGGTCTCCGACCAGTTCCTCGTCACGCCCTCGATCCCCATCCCGGCCTCGGGTCTGACCGCCGCTCTGAAGTTCTGGAACCACCAGACGATCGAGCACCGCGCGGCGGGCGGCTGCTATGACGGCGGCGTATTGGAGATCTCCACCAACGGCGGCGGCTCCTGGACCCGGCTCGAGAGCCAGTTGCTCACCGATCCCTACGACGGCGTGGTCAACAACTGCTGCAGCAACCCGATCGTCGGCACCAACGCCTGGTGCGGAGATCCCCAGGACTGGACGAGCTCCGTGGTGGACCTCACCGCGTACGTCGGCCAGACGGTCCAACTCCGCTTCCGGCTGGCGACGGACAGCTCCGTGTCGCGCGAGGGCTGGTACATCGACGACGTGACGGTGCAGACCTGCCAGGCCGCCAACGTCATCTTCTCCGACGGGTTCGAGAGCGGCAACACCTCGAACTGGAGCGGATCGAATCCCTGACCCCTGAGATATCGAGGAGGTGCATCGTGCCCAAGCGTTGGATCGTGGTCCTTTGCATCTCCTTCTTCCTCCCCGTGGGCGTCGCGCTCGGCGCTTCGCCCACGGTTCGTTCGATGCGCTCGATTGACGACGAGCTGGTCCAAATCGGGCGCGAGATCCCGGGCTTTGGAGGGGTGTTTTACGACGGGGAAGGCCGCCCCGCCGTCTATCTCCTCGACCCGGAGGGCGTCGGTGCGGCCGCCGTCAAGAGCCTGGGAGCGGACGTGCGGGTCCTCCAGGGGGACTACGAGTTCGAGCGCCTGGTGGCCTGGCGCAACGATCTGCGTCCCTTGCTGGGCCTGCCGGGCGTCTCCTTCCTCGACGCGGACGAGGGCCGGAACCGGGTGGTGGTCGGCGTCGACTCCCAGGCCGAGTTGGGGAGGCTGGAGCGCGAGATCCTGACCAAGGGCATCCCTCGCGAGGCGGTCGTCTTCCAGGAGGCCGCGCCCTTCGAGGACTTGGCGACCCTGCGCGACAAGCTCCGGCCCGCTCCGGGGGGCGCGCAGATCGCCTTCTCCAACTTCCTCTGCACCCTGGGCTTCAACGCCTACCGCGGCAACGTCTTCGGCTTCGTCGTCAACTCGCACTGCACCAACGTGCGGGGCGAGGTCGACGGCACGCGCTACTTCCAGAGCCTGCCCACGAGCGGCGCCATCGGCACGGAGATCGCGGACCCGGCCTTCTCGACGGCCCCGCCGTGCCCCGCGGGCCGGCGGTGCCGGAGGAGCGACGCCGCGTTCGCCAAATACGACAAGACGAGCCTGGGCGGGCTCGGCAAGATCGCCCGCACCCTGTCGGGAAGCACCGAAGTCGGCTCGACCACCCTGAAGAACCCGGCCGCTCGGCTCTCCATCACCGCCCGCACCGGCTCGCCTCTGCAGGGCGACACCGTGCACAAGATCGGCCGCACGACCGGCTGGACCTTCGGCACGGTGATCCAGACCTGTGTGGAAGCCAACAACGGCACGGACATCACAATGTTCTGCCAGTCGATCGTGCGGGCCGGCAGCGGCGGCGGCGACAGCGGCTCTCCCGTGTTCTACTCGCTGTCCGGCAACAAGGCCCGGCTGGTGGGGATCCTCTGGGGTGGCCGCACCGACCCGGTGCTGGGCACCCTGTACGCCTTCAGCCCTCTCGAGAACATCGAGGAGGAGCTGGGGCCGTTGAAGATCAATTAGTAGGGGCGGCCCCGCGTGGCCGCCCTGTCCGCGTGGCCGCCCTGTCGCACTCGGGATATGATGCCTCCCTATGGCGTTCCCGGGGGGCAGCGCGTACGCGATGGCGAGGGACGTGGGGGAAGGCTACCTCCTGGTCACTGAGCGCACGTTCAAGACCATGAACCGGTCCGATCTCGACCAGGTCGTGTTCGAGATGGACCGCTATTTGCGCGAGCTGCGCGGCGACCAGCCCGCGCTCGACGACCTCCCGGCCGTCCAGCAGCGCCAGCGCAAGATGCAGCGCGTCAACAGCGCGCTCACCATCCTCCGCAGCTACCGGATGAAGCACAAGACGTGATGGAGACTCCCGAGCAGCTCCTGCGTGTGGGCGTGCCGGTGATCCTGGGGATCGCCGGGGCGTTCCTGCTGGACCGCCTATGCGC
>CAXTNS010000061.1:0-2005 GCA_964245465.1 uncultured Thermoanaerobaculia bacterium | reverse complement strand
TTGCTGGCAGAGATTCATGACGCCTTTTACGAGGGTACGGATGACGTTTCCCAGAGAATGCCTACGCCGCCCCCGCCGTCGCTGAGCGCCCAATTCGCGGCGCAGTTTGGCTTCCGCGTGCCGGACGTCTGGCGGGAGATCGGCCTCGGGGTGGTCCTCGGCATCGCGGCCTGGGTGGCGGTGCTGCTGGCCCTGATGGGGATCGCGGGGGTACTGTGGGCCCTGGGCGGCGAGGACGCCGTGCCCCAGCAGCCGCCGGCCGTGGTGCCGTTCATCGCCGCGTTGCCCATCCTGGTGCGGATGCTGATCAGCCTGTCGGCCGGAGTGGTGGAGGAGACCTTCTTCCGCGGTTTCCTGCAGCCCCGGTTCGGCATCGTGCTCTCGACGGCGTTCTTCGCTCTGGCCCATCTCTCCTACGGCCAGCCGTTCATGCTGATCGGCATCACGATCCTGTCGCTGATCTATGGCCTGCTCGTGAAGTGGCGGCAGAACATCTGGCCGGCCATCGCGGCGCATACCTTCTTCGACGCCGTCCAGCTTCTGGTCATCGTGCCGAGCGTGCTGCGGTTGATCCCGGGGGCTGGGGCCAAGGCGGCGGCGATGGCGATGGCGATGTCTGCGATTCCGGCGATCTGGTAGACTCCGGCCGAGGATCGCGTCGATGCCTGAGGAATACCGCTTCCATCTCGCCATCGGGAGCCGGTTCGAGAACATCGAGCTGGTCCAGGTCGTGCTGAGGGACTGCCTGGAACGGCTGGGCCTGGAGGAGAGTTCCCGCCACTGGGTGGACGTGGCGATGCGGGAGGCCCTGGCCAACGCGATCAAGCACGGCAACGAGCAGAACCCCGCGAAGCAGGTCCACGTGGACCTGACGGTCGAGGGCGGCCAACTGGTGATCCGGGTCGAGGACGAGGGCGTGGGGTTCGATCCCGAGCGCGTGGTCGATCCCCTGGCCCCGGCCAACATCCTGCGCCCCAACGGCCGCGGCATCCTATTCATGAAAAACTTCATGGACGAAATCAAATACGGCTCCGGCCCCCGCGGGGGCACCATGGTGACGCTGCGCAAGCGGATCCCCGGGCCGCAGGCGGAATCCAGCCAAGACCAGGAGGAGGGAACTGAATGAACGTGAACGTACGACAGGCCGGCGACGTGACCATTCTGGATCTGAAGGGCAAGATCACCATCGGCTCGGGTGACGTGGCCCTGCGCAACGCCATCCAGGAAGTGATGAACAGCGGCGCCAAGAAGGTCCTCATCAACATGGCGGACGTGTCGACGATCGACTCCTCCGGCATCGGCGAGCTGGTGAGCGCCTACACCACCGCCACCAACCGGGGCGCCAAGCTGAAGCTGATCAACCTGCCGGCCAAGGTGACGGACATCCTGACCATCACCCAGCTCATCACCGTCTTCGACGTGTATGACAGCGAGGCCGAGGGCGTCGCCTCCTTCTGACCCCTCTCCTCCCCAGGGGTCTCACCCGTCGGCCCTGGCCGGCCCTCTGGCCGCCTGGGCCGGGCGGGTGAACCGCCGCCTGCCGGACCTCCTGCCGCCTCCTTCGGCGCGGCCCGAGCCGGTCCACCAGGCCATGCACTACGCCCTGACGGGCGCGGGCAAGCGCGTGCGGCCGGTGCTCACGCTGGCCGTGGCCGACCTGTTCGGCGCCCGCTCGGAGCCGGTGCTGGACCTCGCCTGCGCCGTCGAGATGGTGCACGCCTGCTCGCTGGTGCTGGACGATCTTCCCTCCATGGACGACGCGGCCCTGCGGCGCGGCCGTCCCACGGTCCACCGGGCCTTCGGCGAGAACGTGGCCCTGCTCGCGGCCCTGGGCCTCCTGAACCGCGCCTACGCGCTGGTGGCCGAGGCGCACCACCGCCTCTCCCTGCGCCGGTACACCACGGAGGACGTCGTGCACCATCTGGCGGCGGCCATCGGCAGCGACGGGCTGATCGGCGGCCAGGCGCTCGACCTGCTCGCCCGGCCGGAGGAGATGGACCTGGAC
>CAXTNS010000060.1:15133-16984 GCA_964245465.1 uncultured Thermoanaerobaculia bacterium | reverse complement strand
GGAGATGGTTCCCGAGGCGCCGGCATTGATGGTGGCCGTGATGGTGATGGTCACGCTGCCGCTGGCCGGGATGCCGCCGTTCCAGGTCACCGTGTTGGTGCCCACGTTGGCGTTGGCCGTGCCGCTCGTCGCCGAAGCGCTGACCAGGGCCACGCAGGAAGGCAGGATGTCGGTGAACTCGTTGCCGGCGTTGTCACCCTGCGGATCGGTGCCGTTGTTGGTGAGGGTCACGGTGTAGGTCACGGTGCCGCCGACCTGGAAGGAGCCGCTCACCGTCTGGGTGGCCGACACGTTCGAGGACGGAGCGAAAGCCGTGCAGTCGAAGTGGACAGGCGTGACGATCATCGACCAGGCGTTGAAGGTGCCGTTGCCGGCCGGGCAGCCGTTGGCCGCCGCCGAGAAGGGATCCGAGACCAGCGCCGTCCAGGTTCCCTTGGTACTCGAACCGTCGAACCGAGACAACTGGGGAACGGTGTCGGCGGGGAAGAGCGGATTGACGATGGCGGCCCAGGGGGAGTTGTAGACGGGCAGCCAGGACTTGGAGTAGGGGGAGTCGGCGATGGTCGCCTCCACCATGTCGTTCGTGGGAAGCACTGGCACGTCGTCGTCGGTCACCATGTTGGTGATGACCGTGCCGGCGCAGTCGTTGAGGCCGTCGATCAGGGCGAAGAAGTCCGTGCCGATGGCGCCGGGCGAGCGCAGCATCGCCGTGAGGTCGCCAATGGCCGCGTGATTGATGCTGTCGAGGCGGAAGTTGAGGTCGGCGATCTCGAAGTCGTCGGTGACGTTGATCTGGTGGAAGACGCCGCGCGGCCGGTTGTCCGTGATCGTGAGGTCGGGGTTCGGATCGCCCGTGTAGGTCACGGCCGCATCGGTGCCGTTGCGGTTGCCCAGCCTCACGCGGAACGTGGTGGAGGTGGTGCCCAGGTTCGAGGTCGTGCTCAAGGTGAAGTCGATGGCGCTGCCGCAGGGGACCGTGGTGTTCACCGTGATGAGGAAGGTGTCGCCGGTCGCCGTGCCCTGCGGCGCGATGGCGCCGTAGGTCGAGGTGTTGTCGAAGATCGTCACGCCCGGCGTCGTGGTGGAGAGGGTCGCCGTGGCCCCGGTCACCGCCTTGCTCGCGGCGCGCCATGGGTTGGTCAGCCGGACGGTGAGCCGGACGGACTCGCCCGGATCGATCCAGCCGTTGTTGTTGGAGGCGCTGTCGTCGACCGTCACGTCGGTGAGGGGGTTGACGACGTCGAGGACGGGCAGGCTGAACGACTCGCGAATGCCTTCGTGGCTGCGCACGTAGCGGCCCATGATCTTGTAGGGAGCCGCGGAGCCGTAGCCGAGGCCGCGGTCCGCGAACCCGCCCCAGATCGAGTCCTCGTTGGCGCAGGCGTTGGTCGCGCAGTCCGCCTGAAGGATGGCGTCGCGGGCCTCGGTGAAGTTGGGATGGAGCGGCGTCATCTTGAGGCCGTTGGTGACGAGCTGCAGCGTCGTCTGGTTGCCGGCCGGCACGTTGCCGTTGGCGCCGGCGGGATCGGCGATGATCCGTCCCCGCACCTCCCACAGCGTCAGGGCCCAGATCTCACCCGAGTTGTGGACCTCCATGCCGCCGTTCAGGTTGAAGGTGATCGGGGTCGGCGGGATGCCGCCCGAGAGGTCGTTGGTGACGTCGTCCACGTCGGCCCAGGTCATCGGGTTGACGGTGTTGTCCGTGGTGTAGGGGAACCGCCGGATGCCATAGACGTAGTTGTCGAGGAAGGCCAGGCCGGCCAGCTTGTAGGTCGAGTAGGCACCGCTCGCGTAGCGGCCGGTCGGCGTATCGGCGTTGGTGTTGTTGAGCAGCGACAGGGCGTAGAAGTC
>CAXTNS010000060.1:10185-15123 GCA_964245465.1 uncultured Thermoanaerobaculia bacterium | reverse complement strand
GTACATCTGCATGCGGCCGGAGGTGCCGTCCGGGGGCGTCGCGAAGTTGGCGTTGTCGACTCCCGAGCTGTCCTGCGCGTCGCCGAGCACGCGGTCGTTGCCCACTCCCATGCCGGTGAAGTTGACCAACTGGAAGTTGGCGGAGGCTTCGTCGAAGCCGAGACGATAGAGCTTGTCGTGGTACCAGTTAGTCAGGTAGAAGAGGTGGGTCACCATGCCGCGCCGGAACTGGTCGATGGGCAGGGTGCCGTTGTTGCCGGCGCCCGTGGCGGTCTGGCCGGCTTCGGGATTGCCTCCCTGGGGCGGCGGCAGGAAGTTGGTCTGGAAGTCGCGGGGCGTCGTGCCCAGGAAGTCGCGGTTGCGGCTGTTGGCGTCGGGGGTGCCGGTGGCCCGGCCGTTGCCGTCGAGCACGCTGGCGGCGTCCGTGTCGCAGATGTTGGCGTTGGCGCCGCCCGTGCGGTCCATGCAGGTCAGCGTGTTGTTGCCCAGGGTCTGGGTCTCGTTGGCCGTGCAGCCGCCGGCCGGGCAGTCGTCGATCCAGCCGTTCGGGCTGGCGATGGGATCCATGGCGGTGTGCATGCCGACGATCACGGGCGCGATCTCCGGGAACTGCGTGCCGGAGCCCGGAGCGACCGTGTTCGGCGACTGGGGCGCCGGGCTGTCCGCCGGCGTCACGCCGTCGGCCTGCACGTACACCCGGAAGCGCGCGTCGTGGGCTGAAGCATGGTCGCGCATGTCCTTGCGCCACAGCACGTCGCCCGTCTCGGCGTCGACCACGGCGTACCAGTCCTGGTCGCCGGTGGTGAACACGACCAGCGACCACGCCGGCACCAGGACGCCCGGGGACAGCGCGAAGAGCACCTCGCGGGCGGTGATCGGGCCGGACACCGTCGCGTCGTTCTCGGCCAGCTCCAGCCGTCCGTTCGCCTCGGAGGCGACGGTGAAGGACGCGGCCTCCGCCGTCTTGCCGCCGCTCGCCAGCAGGCGGACCACCGCCTCGGCGGGCGTCAGCAGGCGCGAAGCCTCGACGCGCGGCGCGATCGCCTTCGCCCGCGGCACCATCTGGCCGATCGTCTTCACCAGCCGGCCGTCGCGGTCGAGCAGAAAGCGGGTCTCGCTCTCGAAGACGGGCCGGCCGTCGATCTGCTGCTCCATGCGGAGCATGCGCAGCCCGCTCTCGCCGCCCGGGCTGTCGCCCAGGACCACGAGATCGGCCAGGTCGGCGGCGGAGAGCCCGTAGATGGCGCCGTTCTTGATCAGGAACTCGCGCACGATGTCCTCGTTCCTCCGGCCGGGAGCCGCCTCGGTGAGCGCTCCGGTCTTGTTGAGCACCGAGGTCGGGGCGCCCGTGAGGTTCGAGAGCGTCACGTCGAGGCCCGGCATCTCCCGCCGGAGCCGGACGATGGCGGAGGCGATCTCCGCCGCCCGGATGCGCGATTCGGCGAGGCCGGCCTCAGCCGCCCCGGAACGCGCCGCCAGGGATCTCTGATAGGAATCCGGAAGATTGACGCGGGCGTCGAGCATGCGGTCGGAACGTCCGACCGCGGGCGGCGCGATGACCGCCGCAAGAGGAGAGACGCAAGCGAGAGCGAGGAGCAGGGCCGCGTAACCGGTGCGGCCCCTGGAAGGATCTGACACGTGGCACCTCCTGGGGGTGAGTCCTTACCAAAGGGAACCCCCGCTTTGTACCACGGTCTTCCCTTCAGGGGAAGATCCAAAACACCAAAATCCCTCCGATTTGGGAAAAAAGACGGCATCTCCATCCAACGATATATACCGACATCTATGCGATAGATGGCATGCGGGATCACCCGAACCGGCCCGTGATGTAATCCTCCGTCTGCTTCTTGGTCGGGTTGATGAAGATCTTCTCGGTGTGGCCGTATTCGATCAGCTCGCCCAGGTAGAGGAAGGCCGTGTAGTCGGACACGCGGGAGGCCTGCTGCATGTTGTGGGTGACGATGACCTGCGTGTACTGGCTCTTCAGGTCCTGCATCAGCTCCTCGATGCGGGCCGTGGCGATGGGGTCGAGCGCCGAGCAGGGCTCGTCGAGCAGGATGACCTCGGGCTCCACGGCGATCGCCCGGGCGATGCAGAGGCGCTGCTGCTGGCCGCCGGAGAGGCCGAGGGCGCTGTCGTCCAGCCGGTCCTTGACCTCGTCCCACAGGGCGGCGCCCCGCAGGCTCTTCTCCACGATCCCCTCCAGGTCCCGCTTCTTGTTGATCCCCTGGATGCGGCAGCCGTAGGCCACGTTCTCGTAGATCGACTTGGGGAAGGGGTTCGACTTCTGGAACACCATGCCGATGCGCTTGCGCAGGGCGTTGATGTCGAGCCGGGGGTCGTAGATGCTGCCGTCCTCGAAACGGATGTCGCCCTCGGTGCGCACGCCGTCGATCAGGTCGTTCAGCCGGTTGATGCAGCGCAGCAGCGTCGACTTGCCGCAGCCCGAGGGGCCGATGAAGGCCGTGATCTGCTTGTCCGGGATCTTCATCGAGATGTTGTTCAAGGCCTTCTTCTCGCCGTACCACAGCGAGAGGTCCTCGATGCGGAGGATCGGGTTTTCGATCTTCGGATCGAGGGCCTGGGTCTCTGCCATGATCATTCTCTCTCTCCGGTCCGGACGCTCTAGACGGCGCTCCCGGCATACTTGCGCCGCAGATGGTTGCGCAGGGTGATGGCCACCAGGTTCATCACGGTCACCACCAGGATCAGCAGCAGGGCCGTGGCGAAGACCAGCGGCGTCGTGGCCTCCACGTTGGGGCTCTGGAACCCGACGTCGAAAATGTGGAAGCCCAGGTGCATGAATTTGCGCTCGAAGTGGACGAAGGGCGGCTTGCCGTCCACCGGCAGGGCCGGCGCCAGCTTCACCATGCCCACGATCATCAGCGGCGCCACCTCGCCGGCGGCGCGCGCCATGGCGAGGATCATGCCGGTGAGGATGCCCGGGGCCGCGGCCGGGAGGACCACCCGGCGGATGGTCTCGAACTTGGTGGCCCCGAGCGCGAGCGAGCCCTCGCGCACGATCCGGGGCACCGCCGCCAGACCCTCCTCCGCGGCCACGATGACCACCGGCACGGTGAGCAGCGCGAGCGTGAGAGCGCCCCACAGGATGCCCCCCGTGCCGAAGGTCGGGGCGGGCAGGGACTCGGGATAGAACAGCCGGTCGATCGAGCCGCCGACCAGGTAGACGAAGAACGCCAGGCCGAACATACCGAAGACGATCGACGGCACGCCCGCCAGGTTGTTGACGGCGATCCGCACCATGCGCACGAGCGGCCCCTGCTTGGCGTACTCGCGCAGGTAGAGGGCGGCCAGCACTCCGAGCGGCGCCACGGCGAAGGACATGAGGAAGACCATCATGACCGTGCCGAAGATGGCCGGGAAGATGCCGCCCTCGGTGTTGGACTCGCGGGGATCGGCGCTCACGAACTCCCAGACGCGCGAGCCGTAGAGCCGGAGCTTGCCGGCCACGCCCATGTCGTTGGGCCGGACGGCCCGCACCACGTTGCCGACGGGCATCTCCTTGGTCTCGCCGCCGGCCGTCTTCATGACCAGCGTCTCGGCCTGGAACCGCTCGCGCATCTGGGCCAGGCGCGCGGCCAGCCGCTCGTACTCGGCCTGGTGGCCGGCGATCTCGCTCTCCAAATCGGCCGCCGGCAGGTTCTGGAGCTCGAGCTCTTTCTGCCGCAGCCTCAGGCGCTCGATCTCGTAGTTGACGTCGCCGATCGCCCCCTTCTCCAGCTCTTCGATCTTCTCGAGCTCCTCGGTCTTCTTCTCGTGGAGAGGACCGAAAGCCTTCCACACGGCGTCCGGGCCCGAGGCCAGCACCTGATCGCCCCGGCGCAGCTCGGCCAGGGTGCCGTAGAAGTTCCCCCACTCCAGCCGCTCCAGCAGCACCGCGCCGGCCGGCCGCCGGCGGCTCGCCACGTCCTTGGCGTCGATCCAGGCGAAGTCGAGCCCGCCGACGTCCCGGTTGCCGATCTTCAGGCGGAGGCGATCCAACGCGGCCGAAGCCCGGGCGCCGGTCTGGGCGGCAACCTGCTCGACCTCCCAGACCTCGCCCAGCACCTTGCGGCCGTCCTTGAGAGTGAGCTCCATCAGGTCCCGCTGCCAGAAGTAGCCCAGCCCGTAGTAGATGAGCAGGGCCATGATGCCGATGACGAGCAGGAGGTTGAGCGCCAGGGCGCCGCCGCACAGCCACGTCATGGCCTGGCCGAAGGCGTCCGAGCGCCGGCGGTAGTCTCCGAAGAACCCCACGGCCCGGCCGGACTCCCGGACAGCGACTTGCGCGGGAGCGTGATCGGCCAGGGTCGACATCCGCGAAGGTTGTTTCACGACGGCCTCCCTCAAAGCTGCGAGTACCTCTCGCGCAGGCGCTGCCGCACGAGCTCCGCCACGGTGTTGATGATGAAGGTCATGACGAAGAGGAGCAGGCCGGCCAGGAACAGCGTCCGGTAGAGGGAGCCCCCGTGAGGCGCCTCGGGGATCTCGACCGCGATGTTGGCCGACAGGGTGCGGAAGCCGTTGAACGGGTTCCAGGACAGGATCGGCGTGTTGCCGGTCGCCATGAGCACGATCATGGTCTCGCCGATGGCGCGGCCGAAGCCGATCATGACGGCCGAGAAGATGCCCGGCGAGGCCGTGGGCAGCACCACCCGGGTGACCGTCTGCCAGCGGTCCGCCCCCAAAGCGAGCGAGCCGGCCACGAGATTGCGCGGCACGTTCGAGAAGGCATCCTCGGCGATGGCGAAGATGATGGGGATCACGGCGAAGCCCATGGCCAGGCCCACCACTACGGCGTTCCTCTGGTCGTAGCCGAGGCCGGTCGCGTTCAGCAGCCAGGCCTGGAAGTCGCCGCCGAAGGCCAGGCGCTCGAAGCCGGGCGAGAGCCGGAAGCACAGGCCGATCCCCGCCGCCAGCACGAAGACGAAGAGCAGG
>CAXTNS010000060.1:0-10175 GCA_964245465.1 uncultured Thermoanaerobaculia bacterium | reverse complement strand
CAGGGCCTCCGTGCCCACCGGGAAGCGGCCGCGGAATCTCCTGGGCAGCCGGCTCCACAGGAACCCCGCGAACAGGATGAAGAGCGGCAGCAGCACCGCCATCAGTATCAGGGCCGGCACTCCCCTCTCGATACGGGGCGCCAGCCACAGGCCGGCCAGAAAGCCCAGCACCACGCTCGGCAGCGAGGCCATGATCTCGATCATGGGCTTGACGTACCGCTTGTAGGTGGGGTGCATGAACTGCGAGGTGTACATGGCCCCCAGGATCCCCAGGGGGATCGCCAGGAGCAGCGAGTAGAACGTGCCCTTCAACGTGCCGGCCAGCAGCGGCGTCAGCGAGAGCTTGGGCTCGAAGTCGTCCGAGCCGCCGCTCGACTGCCAGACGTGGGCCGGCCTGGCGTACCCCTCGTACCAGACCTTGCCGAAGAGCGACTTCAGGGTGATCTCGGGGTGGGGATTGCGGATGTCGATCGCCGCCACCTGTCCGTCGCCGCCCAGCAGGGCGCCGTCCGCCTTGGGCGCGTAGAACAGGGACGAGCCGTCCGGGAGCGGCGCGTCCCCCGTCCACAGCGTGCGGTCCGCCGTCGAGAAGTAGAGCCCCAGCCGGCCGCCTCCCAAAGCGAGAAAGCTGCGGTCGCGCTGCGACGGGGCGATCAGCCGCACGGCGCCCGGATGCCTTGCCAGCTCATGGGTCCGGGTCAGGCGCGCCGTGCCGTCCGGCTGCTCCACGGGGAACCAGACGGAGAGGGCGCCGTTCTCCTGCCCCACCGCCAGCGACCGCCCACCCAGCAGCAGGTTGAGCGCCGTCACCGGCGACCCGGCGCCCACGGAGCGGAACTCGCCCGGCTGGCCGTCCGCGAGCGGCCACCAGAGGAGGTCGCCGCCAGCCGTGCCCGCGTAGAGGTTCTTCTGGCCGGGATCGATCACCAGGGCCGTGACCTTGCCTGGAGCGGCCGTCTCGGCCCGGCCCAGGGTCTCCGCCGTCTCGCCCGTGAATTCGTTCAGCTCCACGGTACGCCGCGCCACCGCCAGACGGCCGTCCGCGAGCACCGCCGCGGCCGTGGCGTTGCCGTCCGAGTCGATCTGCGCCGCGAAAGCGCCGAGCGGACTCCCGCCAGGGTCCAGCTCCAGGGAGACGGTGGGCGTCTCCTCCGGTTTCACCACCCTCTTGTCCCCCTCGAACGTGACCTCGAAGTCCATGCGCTTCAAGAGCACGCGCCCGTCGCTCGTCGCCGCGGCGAAGGCCTGGCTCTGAGGAGGCATCGAAGCGCCGAGCAGGGCCGTCCCAGGCTCGGCGAGAGGCGCCGCGTAGACCTCCCTGCCGTCCGCCAGCCGCACTACGCGCACCGTCCCCGTCCCGTCCAGAGTGGCCACGTGCGTGCGG
Organism: uncultured Thermoanaerobaculia bacterium; assembly: GCA_964245465.1. Classification (GTDB taxonomy): domain Bacteria; phylum Acidobacteriota; class Thermoanaerobaculia; order Multivoradales; family UBA5704; genus DATARR01. The sequence goes on along the minus strand of CAXTNS010000060.1, from coordinate 8,791 downwards.
TAATCGTCCGACAGCAGAGCGCCGATCTTGCCGGCCCCGGGCACCGCCACCTTGCGGGTCACGTCGACCCGGGCCGGGAAGACCAGGGGCATCACCTCGAGCAGGATGAAGATCAGGATCCCCAGGATGCTCGCAATGATGGCGATGCCGCCCGCGGAAACGATCCAGCGGGCGGCCCGGTCTGCGATCAGCCGCCGTCTAGGGGTCTGATGAGGCCGGTTCATTGAAGCTTGGCCAGCTCTTCCTGGACGATCTTACCGGTCAGGGGAATGAATCCGTCCTTGACCACCGTCTGCTGGCCCTGCTGGGACAGGACGAACTTCAGGAACTCCCGCACCAGCGGGTCCATGGGCTTGTTGGGAGCCTTGTTGACGTAGACGTAGAGGAAACGCGCCAGCGGGTACTTGCCCGACAGCACGTTCTCCGCGCTGTCGTCGATGCACGCGCCGCCCGGCTTGGCCGAGATCGGCACCACCCGCACGCCCGAGGTCTTGTAGCCGATGCCGCTGTAGCCGACGCCGAACTTGTCCTCGGTCACGCCCTGCACCACGGAGGCCGAGCCCGGCTGCTCCTTCACGGTGTCCTTGTAGTCGCCCTTGCAGAGCGCGTGCTCCTTGAAGTAGCCGTAGGTGCCCGAGGCGGAATTACGGCCGTAGAGGCTGATCGGCTGCTTGGCCCAGGCGCCCTCGGCCACGCCGGCCTGGCCCCAGTTGCCGATCGGCTTGCCGCCGCAGGCGCGGCCCTGGGAGAAGAGGCTGTCGAGCTGCTGCATGGACAGGCACTTGACCGGGTTGTCCTTGTTCACGAACACGCCGATGCCGTCCACCGCCACGCGGACCGGGGTGGGCTTGTAGCCGTACTTCTTCTCGAACGCGTCGATCTCCTCGGCCTTCATGGTGCGGCTCATGGGGCCGAGCTGCGAGGTGCCCTGGATCAGGGACGGCGGCGCCGTGGAGGAGCCCTTGCCCTCGATCTGGATGCGGATGTTCGGGTACTCCTTCTTGTAGCCCTCGGCCCACAGCGTCATCAGGTTGTTGAGGGTGTCCGAGCCGACCGAGCTGAGGCTGCCGGAAACTCCGCTGGTCTTCTGGTACGGCCCGATCCCCGCCTCCACTTTGACCGCCTGCGCCGACAGGACGCCGCTCCCGGCGACCAGAAAGGCCAGGGCCAAGGGGGCTGCCATGCGATTGCGCTTCATGCTCTCTCCTTATTTGTCATGGGGGCGGACCCGTTCCGGTCCGCAGGTGAGACTCTCGCAAAAGCGTTTGTCAGCCGACCTACCGTTGCGTGACAGCGGTGTGACAAACTCGCCTTTGTTTCAAGTTGTAGGAAAAAGGCTGTCGCACGCCTGTCACAAGGCCGTCGCGAGGTTGCTGGGAGGAGTGCTTATCCTCTCGTCAACTCGAAGTGTGAGCTAGCGAAATCAATTTCAAAAGGAGAGCAGGATGCTCAGATCTCTTAGGTTCAAGGCCGGCCTCGTGGCGCTCGTGCTGGCGCTCCTGGCACTGACGACGGCCTCCGTTGCCACCGCGCAGGTGACGGGTCTGTATTACCAGGAGGTTGAGAAGGACGGACGGATCTATATCTTCAACACGCCGGAGAGATACCAGTCGTTCCAACAGACCGGCGACATGGGCACCGCGATCACTCTTCTCGACCGCGGCCCCAACGGTGAGACCCTCGTGGCCGAGAACGAGACGGCCATGGATCTCTACCTCTTCAAGCACAACCTGCCGGCCTACGACCGGGCAACGCCGAAGCCGGCCAAGCCGGCCGACTTCCCGGCCAACAAATTCGGCATCCGCGTCTACGCCGACGTCAGCTCCAAGAGCAACGAGGACGAGGCCACGGGCGTCAAGAGCAGCGACAGCGGCGTGGGCGTGGACGTCAAGCGCACCTACTTCACCTTCACCCACCAATTCGACAAGACCTGGTCCGCCGTCTTCCAGTCCGACATCGGTGACCAGGGCGCCCGCCGCTACGACGTGTTCGTGAAGAAGGCCTACGTCGAAGCCAAGGTGAGCCCCATGGCCGCCTTCCGCCTCGGCTCCGCCGACACTCCCTGGATTCCTTACGTTGAAGGCGTCTACGGCCTGCGCTACATCGAGACGACGATCACCGACCACCTGAGCTTCGGCGCCTCGGCCGACTGGGGACTTCATGCCCTGGGCGGCAATAACACCTGGCAGTATGCCGTCGCCGTCGTCAACGGCCGCGGTTTCAGCAACCCTTCGCGCAGCAAGACCGTGGACTTCGAGGGCCGCCTCTCCTTCACCCCCGTCAAGGGGCTGAACCTCGCCGTGGGCGGCTACAGCGGCAAGCGCGGCCTGGAGACCGACGCCGTCCCGGCCCGGCACACCGCCCAGCGCGCTGACGCCCTCGTGGCCTTCAACGCCGACAAGTTCAAGATCGGCGGCGAGTACTTCCAGGCCAAAAACTGGAACAACGTCACCACCGTGCCCACCGACAAGTCCGACGGCTTCTCCGGCTGGGTGCAATTCAACCTGAACCCGAAGTACAGCCTCTTCGGCCGCTACGACAACGCCAGTCCCAGCAAGGACCTGCGGCCGGACCTCGATTTCACCTATTACAACGCCGGCTGGCAGTGGACGGTCAACAAGTCCTTCTCTGCTTCTCTGGTCTACAAATTCGCGGAAGTCGAGGGCGGCACGGTCGGCACGAGCAACGGCACCATCGGCTCGACCAACGCCCGGGAGAAGGGCAAGTACAACGAGATCGGCATCTTCACGGTCTACAACTTCTAGGCGCCGCCCCGCGGGGGCGGTCCCGCGGGGCCGCCCCTCGTCCAGCCTCAGATCTTCACGCGCAGGAACGCCATCCACGACACGGGACGGTCTCCGTACTCCTCCTTCAGCCCGTCCGGCACCACCGCCAGGCTCCCCAGGAGGCCCAGGCCGCCCTTGAAGCGGTCCGTCGAGAAGACGTCGTAGATGTAGCCCAGCGAGACCTTGCCCACCGTGAAGACCTCGCCCTCTCCCTCCTGCCCGTGAGGCTCCTCCTCGTCTCCATGCCCGAACAACTCGTCGTTCTCCAGCCGCTCGGCCCGGCCGAACAGGGTGTGGCGACCCATGGTAGCCGCGGATTCGAGAAGCAGCGCGTTCGTGGCCTCGCCCTCATCCCGGTCGTTGCGGCCCCAGGCGAACGTGGCCTGCCAGTTGCCGCCCGCCGTGGGCCGGTTGTACATCGCCGACGCCGTGGTGCGGTCGAGATCGCTCTCCGGCTCCAGTTGCTCGGGGCTCTTCAAGTGGCCGCGGCTCACCTGGAACGACCAGTCGGGCGCCGGGTTCCACGAGGCCCGGAGAGACCAGGAGTCCATCTTCGGGCTCTCGATGTCCTCTCGCTTCTCGTCCGGCTCACGGCCGGTGAACACCGAGCCTTCCAGCTTGACGCCGCCGCGGATCCAACCCAGGGTGGCGACGCCGTAAGTGATGTGGGTCGAGTCCAGCCAGTGATGCGAGAGGGGAGCCTCCGGGTTCTCCATGCCCGAGAACCGGTGCATGAAGGTGGCCGGCCCCAGCGCCGGCTCGCCCGGCAGGCCCAGGTAGACGAAAGCCGAGCTGTCGTCTCCCAAAGGATGGCTGTATGTGGCGGCCAGCTCCATGAACAGGTCGTGCGGATGCTGGCGGTCGATCAGGGGATCGACGCCGTTGGCCGTCTCGCCGGTCTGGAAGAGCAGCGGATAGCCCTCGTCGCCAATCGTCCGCGGCTCGGCCGAGAGCATGGCCCGCAGGCCCAGGCGGCCCTCCCCGAGCGGGCGGCTCGCCATGCCCATCAGCATGTTCTGGCTGAAAGTCTTCTCGTCGCCCCGGGGGCCGTCCTGGTCGTCGTAGATGAAGTTCGCGAAGCCGTGGGCCATCAGCTCCCACGGTCCGCGGGTGGCGTGGAGCCCCCCGTGGGGAGCCGAGTCCGGCTGCCAGGCCGTACCCGAAGACTCGCGCGACATGCCGTAGGCGCCGAGCATGCCCCGCATGTCGTGCATGTCATGGCCTTCCATGCCTTCCATGTCGTGCATGGAACGGTCTTCCGGCTTGGGTTCTCCCGTGGGAGCCGGGGCGGGCTCCTGCGGATGTTGATGATGCTCGTGCTGCGCCACGGCGGGAGCAGCGAGGAAGAGGGCGAGCGCCAGGGCGCCCAGGATCTGCGGCGTCTTTCGTTCCATGGTTCCAAATCCCCAGAAAACAAATCGGGTCGACGCGCCGGCGGACGGGTTCCGCGGCGCCGCGATGACGAACGAAGGGGGGATTCAGCTCAGGGGAACGTGGTCGATCGGAAAGGCGAACGGCGTGACCGGCCCCTCCAGGACGGGCTCCGCCAATTCCTGAAAGGCCACGGCCGTGGGGGCCGCAGGCGCGACGATGAGCACGGCCGTGCTCTGGCACGCCGGGTCGCACAACGCGTGGCCGCCCTTGGCGGGATCGCAGCAGTCGCCGCCCTCTTTCTTTTCCTTGGAGGGCGTGGCAGGCGCCGCGGGCTTGCCATGGCAGGACGCGTGCTCCGCCCCCGCCTGCACCTTGGGAGCGGAGTGCGCTCCCTCCGTGACATGGCACGGATGGGGCCCCGCGCTAAGCCCGAAGGCCATCGCGAGGAGCAGCAGAAAGATGATGGGCGTGCGTCTCATGGGCTTCAAGTCCCGGCTCAGACGGGGATAACAGAGCCTAGCGCATCGCGATTCCCCGGCCAACCCGGGCGGGCGTGGCGGCCGTAGGAGCTGTACGGCGCTCGTACGAGCAGAATGGGGCGGTGCCAGCTCCGGGGAGCGGATTCAACCTCAACGCTTTCGTCCCACCAGGGCCGGCCCGGGGTCACCTTCAAGGTATGGGGCGCGCTCCGTCCATCCCGGCCGGCCGGCGACGCCCCGGACAAGGAGCGGACATGCACCGCACTCGCCGAGCTGCCGCCGTCTTCCTGCTCGCCTTGGCCCTCGCAATGCCCTTGGCCGCGCTGCCGGCCCCGGCGCGGGCACAGTCCTGGCCCGGGTTCTTCGCCACCCTGTGGGCCCGCGTCGGGGTCGTGCTCGGACTCTCTGAAAAAAGCCGAGGGGGCGCGGACCCGGACGGGGCAACGGTCTCCATCCCCCCGCCTCCCTGCGAAAACGACTCCCGTGGCAGCGCGGACCCGGACGGCTAGGCCGCCTTCCATGCCTTCTTCTCGACGCCGGTAATTGTCGGCGTCTTTTTTTCTCTCTTTTTGTCCCCTAAAAAGGCCCTGCGGCAACTATACTGGTATAGGAGGAGCGAAAAGACCATGCCAGAAGATCACGTGTCGCGGGAAGTGATGCAGAGGTTCTTCCGGTCCGAGCTGTCACGGCGGGACACCCACGAAGTCATCTGCCATCTGATGAGGCGTTGTGAGACGTGCCATGGGATTGCGGTGGAGGTCGGGGCCGAGGAGGGTTACGTCTTCCAGGACGGGGATTTCCAGGCCGCCCTCTTCCCGGACGATCCGGAGCGCTACAACGACGCCTTCCTGCGCGTCTTGGGCTCTGTGGACGAGGTCCAGCTCGAGCTGGCCCGGGAACGCCTGCGGGGCATCGGCCTCTGGCACGTCCTCGAAAAGTACGACCAGGAGCGGCGGCTCGCAATGGTCTCGAAGGACCCGCGGATGCATACCTGGGGCCTCTACGACCGTCTCCTGGAGCAGTGCCGGGCCATGGGCTTCCGCGCTCCGGCCTACGCCGTCCAGATCGCGGAGCTTGCCCTGACGGTTGTAGAGCTCCTGGACCCGGCCCGGTATGGAGCAGCCCGGATCGCCGATTTCCGGGCCGGGGCTCTGGCGGCGCTCGGCAACGCCAAACGGCTGGCCTCCGACTTCGAGGGCGCGAGGAAGGCGCTCGGGCTCGCCCGCGAGGAGCTGCGGCAAGGGACCGGCGACCCTCTGGAAGAGGCCCACGTCCTTTCTCTCCAGGCGAGCTGGCACAAGGACTTAGGTGAGTTTGAGGAAGCGTTGGAAATCCTGGACGGAGCCGCTGCGATCTATCGTGAGCTGAACGACCTGCATCTGGTGGGACGGACCTTGCTCAAACAAGCCGATATCTTGGGCTATTTCCAGCCTGACAAGGCTATCGAGCTGGCCCAGGATGGCTTGGCCCTAATCGATCCTGCGCGCGAGCCTCGCCTGGAATGGTGCGGGCGTCACAACCTGGCCTATTCCCTCAATGACGCCGGCTGTCCCAAGGAGGCTCTCGCCATGCTGGAGATCTCCCGGCCCCTGTACGAGCAGTTCCAGGACTCCTGGACACGCACCCGCCTTCACTGGCTGGAAGGCAAAATCGCCCGCAGCCTCGGAGATCTCACGGAAGCGGAGGAGATCTTCAAGCGGCTGTGGTACGACCTCCAAGACCCCTCCCAGGCGCACGAGCTGACCCTGGTCTCACTGGAGCTTGCAGAGGTGTACGTTGCACGGGGCAAGCATGAGGAGGCGGCGGAGCTGGTGGAAGAATTCCTGCCCTTGCTTCGGGGCTGGGGGATGCACGCGGAAGGCCTCGCGCTGTGGCTGCTGATGCAGCAGGCCGTCCAAGAGCGCCGGGCGGAGGCAGCGCTCTTCCGCCGCATGGCGGAATACCTCCATCGGGCATGGTTCCGGCCCTTGGAGAAGCGGGAGAACTAGTGCTTCTTTACAGCAGAATTGATGTTCTGGCGTAGCCAGACAGGTGAGGGCGTCAGGAATCCCGCGCCCAACACTGCTGCGAAAGAAGGGGCACAGAGCCCTACCGTCTGCCGGTAAGTTGCAAGCCCCGGAATCAACAAGCCCGAACCTACAAAAAATGTTGTAAACACTTTCCTTGAAACCGCCTGCCACGCGAAGCATCTTCAGAAAGATCCCATCATTGTCGTCAAAATACTCCCGTCACCCTCGCCGAGATGAAAGTATGTTGTGAATTGCGCCAAACCTTGCTCCTCGGATCCACCAGTTGCAACCTGCGCAGCGGGGCAAGCAGCTCACCTCCCGGAGCGAATTCTATTATCCAGGAGAAAGGCAGCCCGCATGGCAAAATTGGCAACACGATGTCTCGCTCATGATGCTAAACGCTGGAGGCTGACAACCTGAAGCGAGCGGTGGTTCCATGGGTCACTCTCGCCGATGAACACTCGGACCTGCGTCGCTTCGCCGTCGAGGACTGGCCTGGGACTCTCCTTCCCGGTCTCAGCTCCCCACGAGGAGCCGCCCCGCGAGGACGCCGAGGACACCCGCCGTAAGGCAGGCGGCGACGGTGACCCCCAGGTTGGTGAGGCCGAGCAGCCATTCGTCCTGTTGGAAATACTGAAGCGTCTCGTAATTGAACGTGGAGTACGTGGTGAAGCCGCCCATGACGCCGGTCGTGAGGGCCAAGCGTACGGTTGGAGACAGGAGGTTCGTCGTGAAGGCGACCTGCATGATCAGCCCCAGCAGAAACGACCCCAGGACGTTCACCGCCAGCGTCCCCCAGGGGAAACCCGGTCCCGCCACCCGCAGCAGCCAGCCCGAGAGCAGGTACCGAGCCGCGGTGCCGGCCGCCCCGCCCAGGCAGATCCAGAGGAAGCGCTCCATGGAGGGGGATTCTATGCCGGCTCTCATCGACCCGGCGCCGTGGTACTCTCCCTCGCCTCCGTGTTCCTGCTGACGAAACCCGCCCCGAAGCAGATCGAACGGTTCTTCGCCCGCCAGCGGAACCGGACGTTCTCCTATCGTGAGGTCGGCCAGACCCGAAAGGGTGCGCCGCCGGGCTATCTGGTGGACCACAACCGCGTCCAGATCGGCGAGGGCCGGGCGGCGTTCGCGCGGGCGGTCGAGGCGATGCAGAACTGGAAGATGTTCGACCTCGGCTGGGTCTCGGCCCATCCACCGACCGCGCCGATCGTGCCCGGCTCCACCGTCGTCATCCGCATGCGGCACTTCGGGTTCTGGTCGCTCAACGCCTGCCGGATCGCCTACACGATCGACGACGAGGGGCCCGTCGTCCGCTTCGGGTTCGCCTACGGCACGCTGCCCGACCACGCCGAGAAGGGCGAGGAGCGCTTCATGGTCGAGTGGCACCACGACGACGGCTCCGTCTGGTACGACATCTTCGCCTTCTCCAAGCCGAACCACACCCTGGCCAGGCTCGGCAAGCCCCTCGCCCGGATGCTCCAGAAGCGCTTCGTCAGGGATTCCAAATGGGCGATGGCCAAAGCCGCCGCGGCGCAGTGGCCGTCAACAGTTCGGGGACAACGGTAAGTCTACGTGCGCCGTCGCCAGTGATCCGGGTCACGCGACAGATGCGTAATAGCGAGAACCCTGACCGGCGACCTTGGACCCGGAAGAAAACGCCATAGGGAAATCGCTTCAGAAGCGCCCTCCGCGTCTCTCGATGAACCAGGGGATACCGTAGAGGATTTTCAGCAATCCCCGTGATCGTCTGTCCTACGATTTCCAGGAAGGCGGCGCCAAGGCCTTGGGACCTCTGCTCGTACCAACGCGCCGCCCTTTGGGAATCCTCCTCGGCCTGCGGGCTGACCGACAGGAGGAAAGAGGTCATAGAGAGTCGAGGATCCTCTGCTTGACTTCCGGCCAGGGAGAACCAGCTTCAGGGTCCGCATCGTCAGCGGCAAGTCGCTCGTCAAGAAGGCGTCGCTGCCATTCCGGAAGCTCTAGTTGAAGCTCCGCCTCCAGCCGATCCCAAATGGCCTCAGCCAGCTCGAGCTGCTCCTCGACGGGGAGTTGAAGAACCTCCTGCTGAATCTGTTTCTTCGTCATGCCGCCACCTTACTTGAACGGGGTACTCCCAGCAAGCCCGGATGAGCCCCCCTACGCC
>CAXTNS010000059.1:16044-17005 GCA_964245465.1 uncultured Thermoanaerobaculia bacterium | reverse complement strand
GTCCGGTTCGGAGGGAGGGGGAGCCGGGAACTCAACCGGCCCTCCCTACCCCTATTTCAAATTCCGCCCTTTCAGGGCGAACCACCTCCGGGCCACCAGAGGGAGATCGAAATCTGCTCAACCCTCCTTGACGTGGGCCTTGCAAGACGGCATCTTGCCTTGGTATGAAGACCACCGTCTCCACCAGAGGCCGGATCGTTCTTCCCGCAGAGCTTCGCCGTCGAGATGGTATCGAGCCCAGGCAGGTGTTCGAAATTGAGCGAATCGCCCGGGGTGAGTACCGGCTCGTGCGCCTTGCTCCGCCCAAGAACCAGGGTCTTCTGGACTGGCTCCTCGCCTGCCCTGAGAAGGGCTATTTCGTCTCGATCGAGTCCGAGTCCACCGGCACTACGGATTCACCTCCGCATTGACCCGCGCCACCGATGAACCTCTCATGGATGCTCACGGACCTCCTGTTTCAGGATGGGCTCTTCCCGACTTTCGGACAGACCGGGCAGTCAGGCTTCGGCTCGGTGCGGCAATTCTCCGTCACCGGCGGGAAGCTCGATCCCACCAGCCCCAGGGCACAGTGATAGCCGCACACATGCTGCCAGCCCGCCTCGTCCAGGAATGTTGATTCTTTCGTGTTGAGGGCGCTGGGGAGCGGCGGCGCGCCGGGGTTGATCTGAGAGTAGCCTTTGTCTTTGACGAGGTTCTTCAAGTTATCGATCAGCTCGCGCTCGATCCGGTCCGCCCGGGTCACGGGCTCGTAGAGGTCGGCCATGGTCTCCATCGTCTGGACGTTCCAGGTCAGCGGCACAATGTCGTAAGGGTTGTGGATGCGGTCGGTTCTCTCCCCGAGGCGGGAGTCGTAGTAGGAGGCGAGTTCGGCGTTGCCGGGGGTCGGGCCGGCCAGGGCATAGACCGCGATCTCCGCCTTTCCGGCCGGATCCCAGGTGGACTGGGTGTCGGCCAGCCACAG
>CAXTNS010000059.1:6212-16034 GCA_964245465.1 uncultured Thermoanaerobaculia bacterium | reverse complement strand
GCGGGCGCACGCCGGCGTACGCCATCGCCACGTTGCCGCCCAGGCTGTGGCCGACGACGTCGATCTCAAGCTTGGGGCTGGGGTTGTTCTTCACCTCGCCGGCCAGGAACTCGCTCAGGATCTGGTCCGGAACGGGTCCGCTCGCCGCGGTCATGGTCTGGAGGACCTTGAGACCTTCGGAAGTCCCCTTCGAGATCCTCGCCTCTCCCGGCGGATTGCCGTAGCCCCAGGAAACCTGGTCGTCCACGTCGAAGTCTTCGACCAGCCAGTCGAGGATCGCCTTGGCGTTGGTGCCGCGGACCGCGATGACGAGATGGCCGGGGTCGTTCTGATCGCGAACGGCGTACATCATGTTGTCGTCGAAGTGGGCGATGGAGAACTTGTAGACTGCCGGGCCCCACGCCAGAGCCCATCGGCCCTGCGTCATGGGCTGCTTGGCGAGCTCCTTTTCAAGGCAGGGGTAGAGCCTGCGCTCCACCTCGTCGTCCGAGCCCAGGAGGTCCTCCCCGAGGTAGGAGATGAAGGCGAGCGCGGCCATCTGCTGTCCCCGGGAAGGAGTGAGCCCGGTCGCCGGGGTCACGACGGCCCGCGGCGACCGGCAACCCAGGGAACCGGCCAGCGCCGCTCCGAGGAGGAGAGTGCAAATGTGTAGACGCATCGAGGATCCCTCCAAACCTGCAGGCGTGCCGGAGCGCGCCCCGCGGTCTAAACGTGAAATCAGGAACGTTGGTAAACCCTAGCACGAGGCGGTCCGGGGCTCAATAGAGGGTTTTCCACAGCCGGGGCGGCACCGCCGCTCCTCACTTTGAAACCGGAATCCACTGCTTCCGTCTTCCGCAGCCTTCTGTTCGAATCCAGAATGCTTCTGCCCGGGTTCTGAATCCCCCGTTTCGAAGCTCGGAGCTCCCATTTCGAAACTCGAACCCAGTGGATTCGGATCTTGGAGCTTTGACTTCGACTCTCGAAGCTTTGTGTTTGGAACCGGAATCCAGTGGATTCCGGTTTGGAAGCGCGAGATTCCAAACTCGAATCCGGCGGGTCTGATTTTTGATTCAGTAGATTTGAATCCGGAATCCAGTGGATTTGGTTCTCGAAATGAAAGCTTCGCACCCGGAGCAGAGAGCTTCAGGAGTGGAATCCACTGGATTCGACAACTGAAATGGAAGTGGCAGGGGCCGGATGGAGTCGCCCGCAACCGGAAATGGGACTTTTGCGGAGCGGGAGATGTGTGGCCTGCCTGAAGCACTAGCCCTGGATTGAAATCCAGGGCTACCGACGGTGGTCCCTGGCGGGACCGCAATCCTGCCTTGGCAGGGCCGGAGTGGTGAGGCCCCTCAGTTCTGGCCCACCGTAAACCAGAAATCCTTCTCATAGGCCTGGAGGAGGCGTGCCGAACGGCGGATGTCCCGTTCGTTGGCGCCCCGGTTCAGGCCGTCCTGGATCACTCTCAAGGCGTCCGTCTCGAAGCTTGGCGGCAGGAAAGCGAAATAATCGAAAAAAGCCGTGGCCCTCTCCGAGAAGCCGTAACGTTCGCGCAGGGCCACGGCCATGCGACCGGTGTTGGCCCCGAACACGGGGAAATTCAAGAGGTAGGCGGCCGCGATGTCGGACTTCGAGCCGTAGAACGCCAGCCAGGCCGCGTACGAGGGATACGTCTGCGCCCCCGGCCGGGGCTCGTACGCCTGGAGGTCGCGCTCGGTCATGCCGAGGGCGCGGGCGAAATCCAACAGCAGCCTCCGCGCCTCCGCTTCACCCGTCGTGAGGTCCAGGAAAAACGAGCCATGCGGCTCCGCGCCGAACCGGCTGACCATGTGCGCGTTGCTCCGCAGATCGCTGCGCAGGATGTTGTACTGCTCGCCGGTGAACGCCCGCAGGCTGTCGAGCGATACCTGATGGCGCTCCAGGGCCGTGAGGAACGGGGCGGCGGCGATCTGGTCGTCCACCGGCTTGAGCTCGACGCGGAGTTGGTTCACGATCTGCCGCGCCCGGGCGACCGGATCGCCGTCCTGCGCCAGCGCCGGCCTGCCGAGACCGGCCAGCAGGAGGAGCATCACAATCCCAAGGGTCTTGAATGGATTCCGGTTCATCTCTGATCTCCTTTTCGGAAAGATGCCATCAATCCATTCAAGCATACCCTGGATCACCCGTGCTTCATGGCGCTTGGACCTCGACGCCGTATCAGTGAACGTATCCCAACGCCCGGAGCTGCCGCCTCAGCTCGGGATCCATGACGCCTTCGCGGGCCTTCAGCATCCCTTTTCGCGGCTGCTCTTCGGCCTTGATCCGGGTGGCAAGGTAACCCGATCGCACCGGACGGTCCACCGCGCTCTGTTCCTGGGGGTCGGACCGCCGATCGTAAAGGGAGCGGTCGAAGCCAGGAGACCGCTGTTCAATGAGACGCCATCCGGGTGTGGTGACGGAGGCCACCTGGACGCCGTATTCGTCGAGCCAGGAGAACGCCGCTTCCTCGGCATCCTCGCTCTTTGAATCTCCAGTCATCCACGGCAGGAGACTCCGGCCTTCGACAGCCGGAGGAATGGGGATTCCGAGAGCGTCGAGGATCGTCGGCACTACATCCGCGTGCTGGGCCTGGCGATCCACGGACTGACCGTTTCCGACACCTGGAACGCGGATCATCAGGGGGACGTCCAACATCTCGGTATGCAGGGTCTTGCCGTGCTCCCAGCCTCCGTGATCGAAGAATTCCTCGCCGTGATCGGAAACGAAGACGACGACGGTGTCCTGCCACAGCCCACGCTGACGGAGGAGATCGATCAGTTTTCCGAAGGCGTCGTCATTGGCGGCGATCTCGGCGTCGTAGAGGGCCAGGAGGTTGCGGCGCAGCCCGGGGATTCTGGGGACGATCCCCTCTTCGAGCTGATGGAGGAACCTCATGCGCGTCAGGGCCTCGTCCCGCACCTCGGGTGCGAAACGCTGACGGAACGGCTCCGGCGGCGCGTAGGGCGCGTGGGGCTCGACCGTGTGGAGATAGAGGAAGAAGGGAGCATCCCCTTTCCATTCCTTCTCCAGCCACTCGGCGGCCCGGGCGTGGACGTCCGTGGCGGCGCTGCGCCTGCGTCCCAGCAGCTCATAGGTTTCGAAGCCCTGGGCAAAGCCGAAGCTCCGGGCAACGTTGCCGTTGGTGACGAAACCCGCGGTGCGGTAGCCGTGATCCTTGAGCGCCTCGGCCAGGGTGACGGCCTCCGGAGCCAGAGCGTGCTTCTTCCGCTGGACACCGTGGGTGCGCGGCAGGAGGCCCGTCAGGATCGTGGCGGCCGAGGGGCGCGTCCAGGGGGACTGGGCCACGGTGTGGCGGAAAAGGGTCGCCTCTTTGGCGAAGGCGTCGATGCGGGGCGAGATCGGGTTTTTATAACCATAGCAGCCGAGGTGATCCGCCCGCAGGGTATCCACGAGGTAGACGATGACGTTACGCGGCCGATTCGTGTTACTTGGATGCGAAGCCACGGGGGCTTTCTCTTTCGGGACGGCTGGCGCTTGGAGGACCGGCCGCCGAAGCACCAGACCGCTGCCCGCCGGTTCGCCTGGCTCGTCGGGCACGGCGGCCAAGGAGATCCGCACGAGATCCGCTCCCTTCACCTCCACCTGGGCCGGACCGCCTTTGGGATCGAAGCGGACGCCGTCCTCGCTATCGCCATCTTCGGTCTGCAGGCCCACCCACAGCTCACCGGACCGTCCGTCGCGGGAACGGAGATCCTCCCAGGACAGCACCGCTCCATCCGGCACGGGCAGGTACGTGGTGACGCGCCACCCGAAGGGAATGGCGAGCTGGTCCCCGGCGGCCCGCACCCTCCCCTGCTCGTCTACGCCGGTCTCGAAGCGGAGGACGTCCCAGGCCACGGCGAGGCGGCGGCGGTCGTCCGCCTGTCCTCCGGTCTCCTGCCAGGGCGAGCGCGTCCAGGCATAGCGAAGGACGAGGCGGTTCGTCCCCGCCCTCAGGAGGCGCTCCGGCAGGACGACCCGGCTGTCCTGAGCGCCCGGAAAGACCTGGCCCACGGCCTCGCCGTTCAGCACGAGGGAGACCTCCTGCGGCGGCACGCCAAGGGCCTTGTACGGCTCTCCCCGGAGGGTCAGCGGCACGTCGCGCGGGACGGCAAGGAACAGCTCCACCTCCGATTCCGGCCCATCGCTCCAGGCGAACGTCCGCCCGCCACCCACCTCGTCCCGCGACCATCCCTTCCGGAGCCACGCCCGCGCCTCCGGCGTCCCCACGTCCACGAGCCCGGGCTCCCGCTCGATCTCGGCGGCGCCGAGGCTGGCCGTGAGGTCGAGGAGGGTCTGGAGGGGCGCTTGCGGGGGCTTGTTCTTGCCGCAGGCGGTCAGAGGGGCGAGAAGGCAGAGGATGACAAAGACGTGGAGGATCCAAGGCCTGAAGCTATCGGCAGCGTGTGCCCTTCGAAGAGACGCCCCGCCGTTGTTGCATCCGGTGAGTGCGTGGTGGAGGACTGGGGCGTCTCTACGGGACGGTATTGCCGCGGCGCAAAGGCGAGGTTCCGGGGGCAATAATGCTACGGTAAAAACATCCCCGGAACCTCTACGTTCGAAATTGCACCGCCGTTCCGTAGAGACGCCCCAGTTCTCCACCGGGCACTTTCCGGGTTCACCAACGGCGGGGCGTCTCTTCGAAGGCAAAACCTTACCAATCCAGGCAAGACCTGCTGGACGCCATGGCAACGACCCGACAGGCGCCTTCACGATCGATGAGAAATGATGTGGGGATGGATTTCGATGCGATCCGTCGTCATAGGCCGGCCTCTCTCAATTCCTAGTATAGCCGTTCGCCTCCTCAAGCCCCTACGGACTGCAATCCTCCTTTGTAAACGCCAGCAACCCTCGGCTGCGGGTGCCCAGATAGATCCTGCACGGGTCCTGCGGATCGACCACGAGCACGTCGGTCGCGACCCTGCCGGGGCTCTCTCCCAGCGGCTCCCAGTTGTTGGCGCCGTCCCGGATCTCGTAGACGTTGTCGAACCACACGGCCGCGTACAGGAGGCCGGGACGGTCGGGAGACACGGCCAGCGGCTTGATCGGCCGGTTGCGGAACGTATTGCTGAAGAGCGACCAGCTCCCACCGCCGTCGAGCGTCCGGTAGACGTTCCCCGAAAAAACGGTGTAGACGGTCGCCGGTGCCCCAGGATCGACCTCCAGGGTGATCGGGGTGCCGGCCGCGCCGGAGAGGCCCTGCTCGATCCGTGTCCAGGTGGCGCCCGCGTCGGTGCTCCGCAGGAGATGGGCTCCGGCGGCGTAGAGGGTCGAGGGGGATTGCACCGGGATGGCGAGGTCGAAGTAGGGGCTGCCGGAAGCGTCACCGGGCAGCCTCGTCCAGGTCTCTCCGCGATCGGTGCTCTTCGCGATGCCGCCGTACCCGGCGGCGTAGAGTGTCGCGGGATGGACCGGATCGATCAGGAGCTCGAGCGTGCTCACCCCCGGGTTGCCGATGGCCTCCCAGGTCCGCCCGCCGTCGCGGGTCCGCCGCAGGTCACGGGTGTTGAGCGAGACGTAGGCGGTCGAGGGATCGAGCGGATCGACGGCGACCAGGCTGGCCAGGGAATTGGACGGGTCCAGCCGGATACGGAGCCAGGTCAGGCCCCGGTCGTTGCTCTTGAAGACCACGGCGTTGGCGACCAGCCAGAGCGTGTTCGAATTCGCCGGATCCACGGCGATGGAGCTCACCGAGAGAGCGGACAGGCCCTGGCTGCTGAGCCGCCACGAGGTCCCGCCGTCGGCGCTCCGGAACACGCCGCCCCGCCGCGGAGCGGCCACGACGCCAGTCAGCAGGGTCTCCGGAGAGGAGGGGAGGAATTCGATCGCGGTGACGAGGCCCGTTTCGGGCAGCCCCGCGGAAACAGGGCTCCAGGTCTGGCCGCCATTCTGGCTACGGAACAGGCCTCCCTCGCCGCCGGCGAAGACGACGTTCCTCCGCGTGGGGTGGACCTTGACGGCTTCGATGCGAGTGACGCCTTCGAGACCCGTCCGCCGCCAGACCGTCCCGCCGTCCGTGCTCTTGAAGACCCCTTCGAAGGTGCCGGCGTAGAGAGTCTGCGGGCCTCTGAGGTCGATCGTCAGGGAACGGATTTCCTGACCCTCCAGGCCGCTGTCAGCCGGCCGCCAGGAGTTGCCGCCGTCGGTGCTCTTGAAGAGTCTTCTCCGGTTCGTGTCGAAGTCATCGACAACCGCGTAGACCCGCCGGGGCGCGGTGGAGTCGATGACCACCCGAATCGGCCTGTGGTTCGCCGGCAGGCCGCGGGTGAGGCGCCGCCAGGTCGCTCCGCCGTTGCCCGTCCGGAAGAGCCCGTCGGCCGAGGCCGCGAAGAGGGTGCCGGAAAGTTGGGGGTGGGCGGTGATTCCCACGATGCCGCTGAGACCCACCGGCGCCCAGCTCTCGCCCCCGTTCACGCTCTTGAACACCCCTTCCACCTGGCCCACGTAGACCGTGGAGGCCTGGACCGGATCGACGCCGATGCTGCTCACCGGGATAACGAAATCGAGCCCCCGGCCCGCGTACGTCCAGGTTGCGCCGCCGTCCACGCTCCTGTAGAGGCCCCCTTCCACACCGGCGTACATCACCTGAGGATTGCTGGGCGCGATCGCCAGCGTGTACACGGATCCGCCGTCCGGACCGAGGTTGCGCCACTCGCCGGGCAGAGCGGACAGAGGAACGGCCAGTACGAGGAGCGCGAGAAAAGCCAGGAAAGTGCGATGCGGAGAGCTCGACGGCATCTGTTTCTCCTTTGAAGTCGAAGACCTGCCGTTGCTATGATCGCATAATTCTGGATTCATCCCTATCCTCCCGCCGTGGCAGCCAGTTGGGTTCTTGCCTGCGGAACGGCCACGGGCCGCCGCTCGCCGATCTGCTGGCGCCACATGGCGTAGTAGAGGCCCTTCTGCTCCAGCAGCTCCGCGTGGCGGCCGGACTCCACGATCCGCCCCCGTTCCAGCACGTGGATGCGGTCCGCGTGGAGCACCGTCGAGAGACGGTGGGCGATCAGGATGGTGATCCCCTCCTGGCTCGTGGCGACCGCGCGGATGGTCTCCGTGATCTCCTCCTCGGTGAGCGAATCGAGCGCCGAGGTGGCCTCGTCGAACACCAGCAGGCGCGGCCGGCGCAGCAGGGCCCGGGCGATCGACAGCCGCTGCTTCTCGCCGCCCGAGACCTTGACGCCCCCCTCCCCGATCACCGTGTCGAGGCCGCGGTCGGCCCGGGCGAGCAGGCTGTCGCAGGCGGCCTTCCTGAGCACCTCCAGGCACTCCGCGTCCGTGGCCGAGGGGTTGACGAACAGCAGGTTCTCGCGGATGGATCCCGAGAAGAGCTGCGTGTCCTGGGTCACGAAGCCGAGCTGCGCCCGCAGCTCTTCGAGGTCCAGGTCCGTGCCCGGCTTGCCGTTGTAGAGCACGCGCCCGCTCTGGGGCGGATAGAGGCCCACGAGCAGCTTGACGAGCGTGGTCTTGCCCGAGCCCGACGGCCCCACGAAGGCGAGCGTCTCGCCCCGGCCGGCCTGGAAAAAGACGCTGGAGAGCGCCGGAGCGGAGGCGGTCTGGTGGGTGAAGCTCACATCCTCGAACGCCAGGGAGTCGAGCTTGCCCAGCGGGAGCGGATTCGCCGGCTTCTTTTCCGTGGGGATGGAGAGGATGGACTGGAAATTGTCGAGCGACGCCTCGGTCTCGCGGTACGTATTGATCACCGTCCCCAACTCCTGGAGCGGACCGAAGATGAAGAACGAGTAGATGAAAAGCGAGAAAAACTGCCCCACCGTGATCTGCCGGGAAAAGATCAGATAGAGCATCAGGAACAGGATCGACGTGCGCAGAGCGTTCACCAGCGTGCCCTGGATGAAGCTCAGAAGCCGCAGCGAGCGCACCTTCCGCAGCTCCAGGCGCAGGATCTTGCCGGTGATCGAATTGAGCCGTCCGATCTCCTGTTGAGCGAGCCCCAGGCTCTTCACCAACTCGATGTTGCGCAGCGACTCGGTGGTCGAGCCCGCGAGCGCCGTGGTCTCGGCCACGATGACCTTCTGGATCTTCTTGATCCGTTTCGACAGCACCGAGCTGAGGATCCCGAGCAGGGGCACGGTGAGGAAGAAGACGGGCGCGATGATCCAATGCACGCTGAAGGCGTAGACCATGACGAAGAGGACCCCGACCAGCGTCGTGAACAGCGTGTTGACGGCGATGCCGATCAGCTTCTCGACGTCCGCGCGCACCTTCTGCAGCTTGCCGAGGGTCTCACCGCTCCTCTGGTCCTCGAACATGGCATAGGGCAACTCCAGCGAATGGCGGACGCCGGCCGAATAGAGGTCCGCCCCCAGCCGCTGGGTGACGACGTTGACGAAATAGTCCTGGAAGTTCTTGGCCACCCGGGAGACGAACGCCACGCCCACGGCCGCAGCCAGCAGCAGGCTCACGCCGCGGAAGAACTGCTCCGTGGTGTACTCCTGGTAGCGGGTCGCGTACTCGTCGATGACGTGGCGGAAGATCAGGGGATCGAGGAGCGAGAAGACCTGGTTGACCGCCGCGAGCAGCAGGGCCAGGAGCACCAGGCCCCAGTAGCGGCGCAGGTAGGAGTAGAGGAGCTTCATGGGGATTATCGTATGCCAGTCCGGGCAGGCCCTCCACGTATCTACAACTGGTATATACTACCCGTGAGGAGGAAGACGATGGCCCAACGCGCCAAGCTGTTCAAGAGCGGAGGGAGCCAGGCAGTCCGTCTGCCGAAGGATTTCCGGTTCGAAGGTGAAGAAGAGGTGCGGATCTACCGGCAGGGAGACAAGGTGATCCTGGAGCCTCTGAAGAGGACATGGAGCCGGAAGTTCCTCGAGCTCGCGGGATCGGCACCGGACTTCCCCTACCCAGAAGAGCCACCGCCGGCGGAGCCTGGACCGGATCTCGATTGATGAAGTATCTCCTCGATACCAACGTCTGCGCCGACTACCTCAACCAGAGCTATCTCAGCGTCACGAAGCGGATCCAAAGAGCCTCACCGGAGGATCTCTGCTTGAGCTCCGTGGTGGTGGCGGAGCTTCGTTATGGAGCGGACCGTAGCCAACGGCGAGCCCAGAACCATGAACGGCTCGACGTCCTGACCGCCGAGATCCCTTGCGTGGACTTCGACCTCGCCGCCGCATGGGTCTATGGCCGTATCCGCTCCGCCTTGGAAGCCAAGGGTTCCTTGATCGGCCCTTACGACATAATGATCGCCGCGCACGCGCTGTCCCTGAAGCTCATCCTCGTCACCGGCAACGAGCGGGAGTTTCGCCGGGTCGAGGGGCTCAGCGTCGAGAATTGGCGCCACGACTGAGGCGGCCGGTGTTCACCGGCGCCCCCGCAACGCCTCCAGATCCGCCGCCATGATCGTCTCCAGGTTGCGGGATCTGGGCTCTACTCGGCATGGCGCCTCAAAAAAGAAGAGCGCGAAAAGTCTCCCCACGATCTCGTCCTCGGAGCTTCTTGAGCCTCCTAAAAAAGCGGGCCGGCCCCGCGAACGGGACCGGCCCGCCCCCAGAAGGAGAACGCGCGCCTAGAACCCCGGACCGGGGCCAAAACCGAAGCCGAACGGCCCGTGGCCGTCGTTGGCGGCCAGCAGAGCCTCGAACTTCTCGAGCTGCGCGGGGGTCAACAGGGCGCTCACCTGGGTCACGAAGGTGTCGAACAGGGCCTCGGCCTGCTCGCGCGTGGCGTGGGCCGCGATCACCTTCTGGCCGATCACAAGGGGATCGGGATTGTCGCCGTCGAGCAGCGTACGGATCTCTTCGACCTGGGTCTGGTGCTGTTCGCGGATCGTCTGGAGGTTGGTCTGCAAGGTATTGT
>CAXTNS010000059.1:2713-6202 GCA_964245465.1 uncultured Thermoanaerobaculia bacterium | reverse complement strand
ATTGTAGAGCGTCGTGACGGCGGCCTGCTGCTCCGTGGTGAGGCTGAGGGCGCGGGTCAGGCCGGCCACGAAGCCGCGCTCTCCCCGAGTGGCCGTGCTCGGCGTGCCACCGTTGTTGCCATTCCCATTACCGCGCGGAGCCGCCGTCAGGGCGGTGCTGAGCAAGAGGGCGGCGGCGAAGCCCAGGCTGAGGGACCTCTTCATCATCACTCCATCTCCTTTCTGGAGCGCCCACGGGAGGTAAGGCGCTCACTTCACTGAACCCAGCCTAGGCCTTGGCCCGGGCGAAGTCTTCAGCACAAAGAAAGGTTTTTGTAAGAGATGTAAACTCAGCCGGCGAAGCGGTAACCGCGGCGGTGGACGGTGAGGATGTACTCGGGCCGCGACGGGTTCTTCTCCAGCTTCTGGCGCAGGGAGGCCACGTGCACGTCCACCGTGCGCGTGGTGGGCATGGCGTCGTAGCCCCAGACCTTGTCGAGCAACTCGTCGCGGGTGAGGAGCCCGCCGCGATGCTGGATGAAGTAGGCGAGGAGCTTGAACTCCAGGGCCGACAGGGCAACGGGCGCGCCGTCGCGGAAGACCTGGACCTGGCGGAAGTCCACCCGCACGTCCCCGAAGGCGCAGGTGCCCACTCCCGGCCCTGCCCCCCCAGACATCGCGGCCGGCGTCCGGGCGCGGCGGAACACGGCCTCCATGCGGGCCAGCAACTCGGCCATCTCAAAAGGCTTGGTGACGTAGTCGTCGGCGCCCAGCTTCAGCCCCACGACCCGGTCCACCACCTGCCCCCGGGCCGTGAGCATGACGATGGGAATCTCGACGCCCCGGGCCCGCAGCTCGCGGCAGACCTCGAAGCCGTCGCGACCCGGCAGCATGACGTCGAGCAGGATCAGATCGAAAGAGCCCTCCAGGGCCTTCGAGAGCCCTTCCTCGCCGTCTCCCGCCGTCTCCACCTCGTAACCCTCGCTGACCAGCCGGTCGCTCAGGGTGAGGACGAGACTCGGCTCGTCTTCCACCAGCAGGATCCGGCGGCCGGTCACGCCGGCTCCTCCGCGGGCCGATTCTCCAAGGAGTGATCCTCCGCCTCCGGGGCCGCCGCGGGCAGGTGGATCGTGAAGGCGCTCCCCCTCCCCTCCTCTGTCGTTACCACGACCCGGCCGCCGTGAGCCTCCGCGATACGGCGCACCAGGCTCAATCCCAGGCCTGTCCCCGGGATGCCACCGGTCGCGGCCTCACGGCTGCGGAAGAACGGCTTGAACAGGTGCGGCAGGTCCTCCTTGCGGATGCCCGGCCCACGGTCCGACACCGTGATCCCGACCTGTCCGGAGGGCTCGCGCCGGACTCGGATGCCGATCCAGCGCGCCCGGCCCCCATATTTGACGGCGTTCTCCACGAGGTTGGCGACCGCGTGGCGCAAAGCCGAGACGTCGGCCAGGACCGGCGGCAGGCCGGGCTCGACGTCCTTCTCCACCTCGACGCGCTTCTCCTGGAGCAGCCAGCGGCAGTCCCGGAGAGCGCCGTCGACGACCTCCCCGGCCTCGGCCGGCTGCGGGTGATAGACCCTCCGGCCCGACTGGATGCCGGCGAATTCCAGCGCCTGCCCCACCATGTTGGAGAGGCGGCGGCCTTCCCCCTCGATCAGGGTGCCGTAGCGCTTCACCTGGGCGGGGTCCGCCACCACGCCGTCGGCCAGGTTCTGGCCCGCCGAGCGGATGGCCGTGAGCGGCGTGTGCAGCTCGTGCGTGACGCCGGCCACGAACTCGATCTGCTGGCGGGCGAGACGCTGGGCCCTCTGGGTGGTCACCACCATCATGCCGGCCGTGGCCGCGAGCAGCGCCAAGATGCCCAGGCTGACCCCCAGGTTGCGGCGGCGGATGGCTGCCACGGCCTCTTCGAGCGAGCCGTCGCGGTGCTTGACCACCAGGCGCCAAGCCTCGGAATCGTGCCGGTGCTCGTCCGGAGGCAGTCCCCCGAACCCGCGTGGACCTCCCGGACCTCCGGGTCTCTCCGGACCTCCTTCCGGCCGCGGCCCTGGAGGCCGCCGCCGAGGACCTTCCTGCGACCGGCCCTCCTCCCAGAGCGGCCGCAGCTCCTCGAAAGGCCGCACCCCGAGCACCCCCAGAGTGAGATCGCCCGTCCTGAAGGAAGCCGCCGGCACCTGCGGACCGGAAAGGTACACGGGCCGGCCCGAGTCCCATCCATCCACCACCGCAAGGACGTAGTCGACTCCCCGGGGGGTCTGGAAATACCGGCGCGCCAGGGCGGGAAACATCTCGCCGGAGATCATCTCGCGGTCGAAACGCACCACCAGGATCGCGCCGGCGGACGGGTCCTCGGTCGGGCCGGGCTCCGGCGGTCTTGGAAAACCGAGAGGAATCACCAGTCCGGGGATGTCTCCCGACACGGCCATGCCGAAGGTGCCTCGCGGCCGGTGAGGCCTCTCCTCCAGGCTTTGCAGGGCTTTCTCGAGACCGGCGGGCCAGGGGCACGGCTCGAAGCGGTGTCGCGCCGGCCGCAGGACCTCAATCCCCGACGGCTTGACGAGGAAGACGTCGCGGATCAGGCCCGGGTAGGGCGCCTCGGCCTGCCAGCGGTCGTACTGCTGGATGGCGCGCTCAGTCCGTTCTTCGAGCGTTCGCCCGGGCTCCGAATGGAAAAAGAAGAACGCCCGGGTCACCTCGCGATCCACGTCATCGGTGAATCTCGTGGCGGCGTGGGAGATGCTCGACCGCATCCGCTCCCGCTCCAGGGCGCTCACCTCGCCGCTCCAGTGCCACTGGAGGGTCGCGAGCAGCGCCAGCAGGACCAGCAACAGCGCCGCGACGGCGAAGGGAAGGCGTTGCGCGAGACGCGGGGATCCCATGGTGGCGCCAGTCTAGCAGCCGTTTCCCGCCAGCGGGTCCAGGCTTTACATCCCTTACAAATTCCTTTCCTTTCCCTGAAGACTCGCCCCGGGCGCTGCCTTACTCTCAATGCCATGAGAAAAGCCAAGCGATGGGAAGGTTTCATGGCCGTGCTGGGATTGCTGCTGACGGCGATGGCCGTCCTGCCGGCCCTCGCCGCCCAACGTTCCAACCTGCAAGGAAAGTGGAAACTGAATGAAGACCTGACGGCCCGGATGCGGGAGAGCGACCGGCCGCAGGGAGGCCCCCGGGGAGGCTTTGGCCCACCGCCCGGCGGCGGTCCTGGAGGGCAACCGGGAGGCCGAGGCCCCAGAGGCGGAGGTTTCCCGGCCGGGCCGCCGCCGGACGGACCGGGTGGCCCCGGAGGCCCGCCCCCCTTCCTGGCAGCCCTCGACGAGCTGACCATCACCCAGACCGCGGGCGAGGTGACGATCACCGATGGGGAAGGCCGCGCCCGCGTCCTCAAGACTGACGGCTCCAAGATGGTGGAAGAAAGAGGACCCGGCGGTCCCGCCGAGGTGCGGGCGAACTGGGAAAAAGACGGCGCCCTCACCGTCAAGGTGAAACCCGAAGAAGGACCGAAACGCAC
>CAXTNS010000059.1:0-2703 GCA_964245465.1 uncultured Thermoanaerobaculia bacterium | reverse complement strand
CACCGAGTCCTACGTCGTCTCCAACGACGGCAAGCACCTGTACGTGACCACGATTCTCGAAGCGAGCGGCCAGCGGCCGGAGAGGAAGATCCGCCGGGCGTACGATCCGGCCGAGTAGGGGCGGCCCCGCGTGGCCGCCCTCCTCTTCCGCGTGGCCGCCCTCCTCTCCACGTGGCTGCCCTCACTCCCTCCGGCGCTGTACTAAACTGGGCGCCATGAGCAGAGCAACGCACTGGAAGAACTTCCTGGGGACGCTGGGATTGCTGCTGGGGGCCGCCGTGCTGCCGGTCCTGGCCGCCGAGCGTCCCAACCTGCAGGGGAAGTGGGTTCTGAACGAGAACCTCACGGCCAGCCTGAGCGCGAGAGACCGGGAACAAGGCGAGCTCCCAGGGGCCCTGGAAGGCAGCAGCATCCCGGGAGCGTCGGCGAGGCGGCCCCCTCTCGGCGGTCCCGCTCCCACGGAAGGGCCACCGATCGGCGGCCCCACGGCCGGGGACGACCCGCTCGGTCCGCCGGTCCCGGCAACTGAAGGCCGCGCCCCCAAAGACCCACCGTTCTCCCTGACGGCCCTCAACGAGCTGACCATCACTCAGGTGGACGGCGAGATCACCCTCACCGACAAGGAAGGCAAGACCCGCGTCCTCAAGCCCGACGGCTCCAAGGTCCGCGACGAGAAAGCCCCCGGAGGCTCCGCGGAAGTGCGCACGAGCTGGCAGAAAGACGGCACCCTCCTCGTCAAGGTCAGGTCTCAAAGCGGACCGGACGTCACGGAGTCGTACGTCATCTCCAACGACCGCAAGCACCTGTACCTGACCCTGGTCCTGGAAGGGGACGTCCTGCACCGGGGGTTCAAAATCCGGCGGGCGTACGATCCGGCGAAGTGATTCAGTTACACTCCGCCGTCCCCCTCTTCGTGAACGCCAGCAATCCCCAGGTCGAGGTGCCGGCGTAGATCCGGCACGGGTCGTTCGGATCGACGACCAGGCTTGTGTACACCCCTTTCCGGGGGCTCGTCCCCAAGGGCTCCCGGGAACCGTCCGGCTTCATCTCCTCCACCCTGTCCGTTCCCACCGCCAGGTAGAGAAGACCTGAAGGGAAAGGCGAGATCCCCAAGGGCCCGACGAACCGCTCGGGAAAGATGTCTTCATCGCTGAACACTGACCAGGAAGCTCCCCCATCCGCCGTCTTGTAAACCTTGTCATTGACGTTGGGGATGGCATAGACCGTCGTCGCCACCAGAGGATCGATCGCCAGGTCGATGATCAGATCGCTGGGGTTGAGCGGAAAGCCTTGCTGCTGGACCCGGGCCCAGGTGGCTCCCCCGTCCGTAGACCGCACCACCCGCGGACCGGCACTGCCGCCACCGCCAGAGCCGTAGAGGGTCAAAGGGGCTGAAGGAGAGATCTCGAGGTCGGCAAAGACCATGTCCGAAGGCTCGCCGGCCAACGGGGTCCAACTCGTCCCACCGTCGGTGCTCTTGGCAATCCCGATCCCGGCGGCGTAGATCGTCGACGGCGTTTGCGGATCAAACACGATCTTGGCGTTACCGGACGGCGCGACGTTCGGATTGCCGGCGCTTTCCCACGTGCGGCCGCCATCGCGGGTGCGCCGCAGGGTTCCATCGGGGAGCATGATCAAGACGTTCGATCCATCCGTGGGATTGACGGCGACCCGCTTGGCCCGAAAACCGCCGGGACCTGACAGCACCCGCGTCCAGGTCCGGCCCCGGTCCGTGCTCCGGAAGAGGACGGTGTTGCCGATCACCCAGAGCTTGTCCGGATCGCCCGGATCCACGGCGAAGGACTCGATCAGGAGACCGGAGATCCCCCGGCTGCTGAACGCCCACGAGCGCCCCCCGTTGACGCTCTTGAACAAGCCGCCCTGCTCGAAAAGGGTGGCGACGCCCGCATAGGCGGTCTGCGCGGAGGAGGGGGAAAAAGCGAAGGCAAAGACGGGTTCCCCCGCGGGCAGCCCCTGGTTGATGCGGGTCCAGGTGGCGCCGCCGTCCTGGCTGCGGAAGAGGCCGGTCCCGGTGCCGGCGTAAACCACACCGCTCACCCGGGGATGCACCTTGAGGGTCCATACGGCGCCGGCTGAAGCGAGGCCCGTGGCCCGCCAGGTCGCCCCGCCGTCCGTGCTCTTGAAAGCGGCGTTGGACGTGCCGGCATACAGAGTCTGCGGCGCTCGGGGATCGACGGCGAGAGTGAAGACCCGCTGATCCTTCAGAGGCCCACCATGGATCGGCCGCCAGGTGACGCCGCCGTCCGTGCTCCGGAAGAGTCCTCCCTCGTTCGTGTACGGGTCCTGGACCGAGGCGTAGAGCCGGCGCTCGGAAGAGGGATCGAAGACGATCAGCGTCACGCGGTGCGACAACGGCAGCCCCTGGGTGAGACGCGTCCAGGTGCTCCCGCTGTCGGGAGAACGGAAGAGCCCGTATTCCGTCGCCGCGAAAACCCTGCCTCCAAACCGGGGATGAGCGGCGACCGCGTAGGCCGAGGCGCGCCTCGTGTACCTCCAGGTCAGGCCACCGTCCAGGCTCCTGAAGATTCCCGCTCCCTGGGCCACATAGACCGTCTCGGGCCGGACCGCGTCGATTGCCACGTTGAACGTCTGCGAGAGCTGGTAGAGCCCCGTCCCCGACCATGCCCAGGAAGCGCCCCCGTCCCGGCTCTTGAAGACCCCGCCCCACACGGTGACATACAT
>CAXTNS010000058.1:0-17089 GCA_964245465.1 uncultured Thermoanaerobaculia bacterium | reverse complement strand
AAGTTCGACTTCCTCGGCCTGACCACGCTGACGATCCTCCGCCGCGCCGAAAACTTCCTGAAAGGACTGGGGATCGCGGTCGATCTGGACCGGCTGCCACTGGACGACACAAAGACCTTCGAGATGTTGCAGAAAGGCGATGCCGGCGGGGCCTCCCGCCGGGATCATCCCGGCGGGGCCGGAGCCGCGCCGCCCGGCGTGCAGCGCAACCCCCGCGACGTGCGCCTCTCGCCCCCGGGGGTGCATCGCTCGCGTCGAGAGGTGCATCACAGGCCCACGGGGCGCACCGCTCGCCCCACGGGGCACCCGGCTTGCCTCACGGCGTGCCTCCCTCGCCCCGCCACTGGCCTCACTCGCCCGCGGACTGCATCACAACCATGGCGGGGCACCCCTCTCGCCCCGTGGGGTGAGTGGGGCAATTCGGGAGCCGAGGTCCTCGCCTGCGTCCGTTTGTAATGCACGAGCAAAGGCGCAGAGGACACGAGCGCAGGCGAGCGGCTCGCCTCGGCAGGCGCATCGGCCACGCCGGTCCTGCTGGAGAGCGTCTCCCCTACGAGACGTCAATCCTGCCTTGACCGTCCATCAGGCGTGGCAGGCCTCCGGGCTTTGTAGCTCTCCCGGTTGATGCCATAGCACAGCATCTCCCTGCCGCAATGATGGATGCGGCCCTGCAGACTTTCGCCAATTCGTTCGGCAACGCGGATGGACGCCTGGTTCTCCGGATGGATGAGGCTGATGACGCGGTCCTTTTCCAAGACGGTGAAGGCGTAATCCAGGGCTGCCCGTGCGGCCTCGGTCGCAAATCCATGCCCCCAATAGCGAGGCGCCAGGATCCAGGCGAGCTCGAAACCGGGCCAGCCCTCCGGCGCGGAGAAGCCGGCCGTCCCCATGAACTCGCCGGTCTCTTTGTGCTCGACAACCCATATGCCGGCGTCTCCGAGTTGCCAATGTCCCATGAGGAAAGCCATGTGTCTCCAGGATCGTCCTCGATCCCAAGGCTCGGAGCTGTTGGCCAGGAAACGCACGACCTGGGAATTTCCTTTGAGCGCGGCGTAATCGTCGACGTCGCTCTTGCGAAATGCCCGCAGCCGCAGGCGTTCCGTCTCCAGGGTTGGGATTTGGAGTGCGTCCATTCTGATCCTTTCTCTGTCGTTGTCCTTTTCGTGAAGCGTGAGCTTGTCCCTGGACCTGGAGAGGGGGACACTCCGGGCCGTGGGACTCCCTGCGCCATGAGCAATAGCGCCCATGGGGTCACCGGTCCCTGAAAGGAAAAGCCATGCTTCGCCTGGCTCTGCTTGTCCTTTACCTCATCGCGTCATCCTCAGACTCTCTTCAAAGCAAGGGAGGCGGCGGCGCGGACCCCTGGGGTCTCCTTACACCCCCGCCGCCTCCCGCCGAGATGGACGGCGGCGGCGTAGGCCCGCTCGGGTAGATCTTCAAGATGGAGCCGCAGTACTTGCGGCTCCGCTCTTTTTGGCTATACTACGGACTCTGAATTTCAATGGCTGTTGACTTTTGGTCTACTTCCGCTACCGTCAAGGGATCCCTGAAATGTATGACGAGGGCCATCAGTACCTTGAGGGATTGCGCCGGCTGTTCGCCGGGCAGGCTTCTCTG
This sequence comes from uncultured Thermoanaerobaculia bacterium, assembly GCA_964245465.1. Taxonomy (GTDB): domain Bacteria; phylum Acidobacteriota; class Thermoanaerobaculia; order Multivoradales; family UBA5704; genus DATARR01. Next base: position 15,472 of record CAXTNS010000058.1, on the reverse strand, counting down.
GGCGAGTCCGAGCGGGCTGCGGTACACCTGACGGGCTGCCGCGAATGCTGGCTCCTTGCCGCCCGAGCGATCGCTCTCCAGAAGGCCAGTGGCGAGTTTTTCGTTCAAGATCCGCTCAAGCCGGTGGTCGATTTGCAGGAGATCCAACAGAGGAGATTGACGGAGTGGATGGAAGCCCAGGCCACCTGGGTCGAGATCCGGTCTCTGGGCCCCAAGGGGAGGCGGGACAAGGTACGCCTCACGCGTTCACTCCATACTCTCGGCTTCCTCGAAGTTCTTCTCGAAGAGGGGACCGAAGCCGTAAGCCCGACAGAGAGTGAGGAGTTTTTCTATCTGGCCCTGCTCGTAGCAGGGCAGTTGCCGGCCTCTAGGTTTTCAGTCGAACGGAAGAACGATCTCTGTGCCGAATGTTGCTCCGAGATTGCGAACGCCCGGCGCCGGCTTGCGAGATGGCCGGCGGCTCGCGATGCGCTGAAGAAGGCAAACGAGTACGTTGAGCGGGGCACAAAAAATGGCGTTGTCGGAGGAAAGGTGCTGTGCGTAGAGGGAGTTCTTGAAGATGATCTCGGCAACACTGAGGAAGCCGCGAAGCTTCTGCGGCGAGCCGAAGCAATCTTTGAGGCAGCAGCGGAAACGTTTCTCAGGAGTAAGACGCTCGCTCGAATAGCCTATGTCTTGGCCGATGTCGACGCAGCCGAGAGTCTCCGAGTTGTGGAGAAGGCCTTGTCACTGATTCCGGACAACAACCCCCGTCTTGTCTGGTTCGCAGAGACTATCAGGATGAACTGCCTTGTAACTATGGGCGCGCCTCAAGAGGCTCTTCTGAGGTTCAACGACTTAAAGGTGTTGCATGAACAATTCCATGAACCTCTTATCCAGCTCAGAAGGCGTTTTACCGCAGCCCGCATCCTGGAGCATCTTGGGCTATCGAAGAAGGCAGAGAAACTTTTTCAAGAGGTGATCGCTGGCGATCTCGAGCACGGATTGATGAAGGACTTCTTCCTCGATCTCACCTACCTCTTCGGCTTCCATGTCCGAAGAGGACAGCCGGCGGAAGCGGTCGCCGTCTGCCGCCGAGCTGTCCAGGAGCTGTCTCTCCTGGGGGACGAGGAAGGAAGCAGCGAGCTGGCGCGCGACCAGATGCGAACGGTGTGGCGGAACCTGGAGGAGGAGGTGAAAAGAGGCAACGTCGAGCTGGGTGCAACGACGGTGTTGAGGAGCTACATCAAGGCGCATTGGCGGAATCCGGCCAGCGAACCGCCAACCTTCCAGGACTCGTTACAAACGGAGTGAGTCAGGCCGGCAGGGATGCCGGCGCTCCCAGGGATTCTTTTTATGACTCGGGCGCTGACGGCGCCGAGCCGCGGTCGACCTCGGGGGGGAGGGCCACGTCGCCTTGGGCGGAGTTGGTCTCCTGGCGCAGGGACTCCAGGTTCCGCAGGTGCTCTTTCTGGGCGGTGACGACCCGCAGGAAGACGTTGGCCGTCTCCTCGTCCACGTCGCGGATCATCTTGGGGTAGAGGATGTCGTTCTCGTACCGCTCCTCGGAGATGGCGTTGCCGAGGTCGGCGTCGGTGCTGCTCAACGGCTCGACAGCCTGGAGCAGCGAAACCGCGAGCGCGTCCTTCTCGGCGGCCAGGCGCAGCCAGCGCCGGGCCAGGTTGGGCTGGCCGTCGCGCTGGGCGCGGTCGGCGTAGGCCCGGAAGCGGGCGGCGCTCGCGGCCTCCGCGGTGAAGCCAGTCTTCAGGTGCTCCTGGGAACGCGGGATCCTCGACACGGTTCTCTCCTCTCCTCCGACTTCGCGCTAAGATGCCCTGGCAAATGTCCGCCGGGGCGCCCGCCAGGGAGGCGCCGCCATTCTATGGAAGTTGGACGGGTTGTCCAAACCGGGGGAAAACCTTGGTCCCCGCCTTGCCGTAATGCCCTTCGGGGACGCCGTGCCGCGAATCCCGCCGGTTTCCTGTGAAAGACCGGTTTTCCGTGAAAAAGAAACTCCGCAGAGTCCTCATCGTCGCTGCCGTCCTCGCGGTCCTGGGCCTGCTCGCCCTGGGCCACTCCCCCTATGCCAGCGCCTTCGCCCGCTTCACGCTGGCGGCGGCCCGGCTCGTCCTCCTCCTCTGGGGGAGTTGGAAGGCGTATCGGGCTTTCCTCTGGAAGGTCGGCCGGCGGCTCGCCTTCTCCTACTTCCTCCTGGGCGTGCTGCCCATCCCCCTGCTGCTGCTGCTGCTCTCGGTGCTCGCCTACCTCCTCTGCGGCTTCTTCCTCGGCCATCTGTACCGGGACGCCGTGCAGTCGGTCCAGCTCGAGCTGGAGGCCGCGGCCCAGGCCCGCCTGGACGCGGTCACCGGCCGGCGGCCACCAAGCCAGGCGCAGGGAGATGAAGACGCCGTCTTCGGCTATTACCGTGGCGGCAAGAGGATCGCCGGCGACAAGCGAACGCCCGAGGATTGGCCCGCCTGGACCGAGGTCCGCCGGCCGGCCGCCCGGGGAGCCCAGTGGGAAGAGGTGCCGCGCTTCGTCTCGGCCGGAGAGGGGCATCCCACACTGGCGGCGGTCGCCTCCCGGGAGGGTGTGGGCGTGGTCGTCCTGTATACGGGGGATCTCGACCTGGAGCTCAGCCGGCGCGCCAACCTCTGGATCGAAACCTACCGTTCGGACGATCCCGACCTCCAGTCCGTCCGCCTGTCGCTCGGGGACCGCAAGATTCCCCTCCAACACATCCGCAAAGACCAGCAGGCCCTGGAGGCCACGCGGTTCTTCAAGACCCTCTCGAACGGCGAGAGGTTCTGGGACGACCCGCTGATCTGGTGGGGCGAGATCTCCGGACCCCTCCTCGACCTCTCCTCCGGGAAGCAGGTGACCGAGTACCTGGCCGCCAACCTGAACGGCACCCCGCGCACCGTGCTGCGCTACCTGTTCTCCAGCGCCGCCGAGATCGACGCCCTGGCCTGGACCACCCTGTTCGTGGTGGCCTTCCTGCTGTTCGACGTCTACGCCGCAGCGGCGTTGATGGCCGTCTTCATGATCGTGGGCCTGTCGCGGGCCGTGAACCGGCTGAGCCGGGCCACCGAGGCCGTGCAGCGGGGTGACTTCAGCGTGCGCATCCCCGTACGGCGCCGCGACCAGGTGGGCGACCTCCAGCGCTCTTTCAACGAGATGTCCGGCAACCTGGAGATGCTGGTGGCGACGGCGGCCCAGAAGGAGCTGCTGGAAAAGGAGCTGGCCCTGGCGCGCAGACTCCAGGAGAGCCTCCTGCCAAGCAACCTGCCGGCGGGCGGCGGAGTGGATTTCGCCACCCTGTTCGAGCCGAGCGCGGCCATTGGCGGCGACTATTTCGACGTGCTGCGCATCTCGGAGCACGAGCTCGCCGTGGTGATCGCCGACGTCTCGGGGCACGGCCTGTCGAGCGGGCTGCGGATGGCCATGCTCAAGGCGGCCCTGCTGATCCTGATCGAGGAGACCCGCGAGCCCGAGGAGATCCTGCGCCGGCTCGACGCCGTGGTGCGCTCGAACCGCGAGAGCCGCTTCTTCGTGACCGCCACCCTCGGCATGATCGACCTCCAGACCGGAATCCTCCGGCTGACCAACGCCGGCCATCCCCCCACCTACCGGGTGCGCGGCTCCGAGGTCGAGGAGATCCTCCTCCCCAGCTCGCCGCTGGGCGGCCTGGGCCGCAATTACGGCAAAGCGACGCTGACGCTGCAACCGGGGGACGTGGTGGTCTGGCTCTCCGACGGGCTGATCGAAGCCACCAACGCGGCCGACGAGCCTTTCGGCTACGAGAGCGTGGCCCAGACCCTTGCGGGCACGCCGGGCGAGAGCGCCGTGGACGTCCGCAACCGCCTGCTCGCCGCGGTCGAGCGCCACGCAGGGGGGCAGGCCCTGGCGGACGACCGGACGCTGATGGTGATGCGATACGGGGGGCTGCCGTAAGGACGGTCAGGCGAAGACGTCGGCGGTCTCCGGCGGCCAGGACTTCTGGAACCGCTGGATCCGGCGCACGACGAGGATCGCCAGAACGCCCGCCACGATGGTGATCACGTCATTCGCCCTCTCCATCCAGGTCGCGTTGATGAGCTCTAGCGCCGTCCCGCCTTTGAACATCCGGCGGGAGACTCGTCCGCCGACGATGTCAGGGCGGATCAGGAGACGAGAGCTCCTTGTCCCGTCTGCCATCTCTCCGGTACCTACTTCTATGGAGTCTTAACTAAAGGAGACCTGGTAATGAAAATCCTCGACAAGTCCTTTGGGAGCCGCGTGACCCAGTTGGTGTTCCTCCTCGCCGTCCTGGGCGTGACAGGCCTGCTCTCGCCCGTCGAAGAAGCCCAGTCCGCAGCCTGCGCTTTCCGCCCGGTGATCCGGACCTACTACAGCGATGCCACATACACCGTCGAGGTCGGCCAGCGCGGCAACGACTGCACCTGCAACGGGGTCTTCTGGGGGGTCACTTCGTCGTTCGTGAAGAGCCAGACCCTGTGCTGCCCCGTCAACCAGTGCTAGAGCAGGGTCCCTGCTGAGAGACAGGAAAAGCCCCTCTCCGGCCGGGGAGGGGCTTGGATCCGGTGCTTCAGGCCCGCCGGATGAGCCTCAGGATCAGCAGGAGCACGACCGCCCCTATGAAGGCGACGAAGATCGTGCCCGCGAGCCCTCCGAAAGGTGTGGACCAGCCCAGTTGACGGAAGAGCCAGCCGCCGACGAACGCGCCGAGGATGCCGATGACGATGTCGCCCAACAGTCCGTAGCCGCCCTTGACGACGAAGGACGCCAGAAGTCCGGCTACCAAACCCACGATCAGCCAGGTCAGGATGTCCATCCATGCACCTCCTGTGAAAGGTTCACCGCTCTACGAAGCCGTCTGGTCAGAGAGTAGCACGGGAGGGACTTCCACCCAGGCATGCCCCGGGTGGAGGGAGGACAGGATCAGCGGAGCCGGGCGGCGATTTCCGCCACGAGCTCGGGCTCAAGTCCGGGGCGTAGGCCACGACGTGGACGCCGCCGCTCACCAGCGGCGTCAAGAAAAAAGCAAACGAAGAGGACGCCATTCGGCGCCCGGCTCTTTACGGAGCGAGCGCGTAGATCCCGTTGCCCGGAACCGTGGCGTAGAGGCGCGCCGGGTCTTCCGGATCCGCCACGAGCGACGACACCGAGAGCAGGGGCAGGCCCGCGTTGGCGGGCTTCCACGTGCGCCCGCCGTCGGTGCTGCGCAGGACGCCGGTGAACCGGCTGCTGACCCATAGGGCTCCCTGGGCAGCCACGAGTCCCGTGATCTCGCTCTCCCGGCCGTCGATGAGCTGGGGGGAGGGCAGCCGGCCCAGGCGCGTCCAGGTGGCTCCGCCGTCCGTGCTCCGGTAGACCACGCCAGGGCTGGCCACGTCGCCGCCCAGCGGGCCGCTGCTGACCACGACCAGAGCTCCCCCGGAGTCGCGGGCCAGCGCGTAGGCGGTTCCGGCCCCGGGTCCCTCGTGGATACGCAGCGGCGTCCAGGTGATCCCCAGGTCCTGGCTCACGAAAGCCGCGTTGAGGATGCGGAGGAAGATCCGCCCCGCCCGGGCCGGATCGGGGAGGATGGTATGCACCGGCGTGTACGAGCAGCCGTATTTGTAGCAGCGCGTGCGGGGCAGCCCCCCGCTCGAGGAGCGCCAGGTGAAGCCGCCGTCGTCGCTGCGATAGAGGCCTTCCAGGGTGCCGGCGTAGAGCGTCCGGGGCTCGAAGGGATCGACCGCCAGAGTCGTGGCGTTGGGCCGGAGAGCCTGGGGCTCGGCGACTCCCCGCCATGTGTGGCCCCCGTCGCGGCTCTCCAGGATCCGCGCGAACCGGGTGTACGTGCCTTCGTAGCGCAGGGCCGAGGCGATCAGGTGAAGGGGATCGGACGGGTCGGCGGCGAGCGCGATGGGGTTGTCCAGGGGCTCGCCGGTCCACGAGCGTCCACCGTCCTCCGTGCGCAGGAGCGGGACCGAGGGCGGATTCGGGCCGTAGTCGATCAGGACCGGCACGGCCAGCACGGACTCCCCCACCGGCAGGACGGTACGGACCTGCGAGGCCGCGAAGCCGCGGTTGGCCCTCCGCCACGGCCCCTGCTCCGCCGGCGCCCGGAAGAACCCTTTGTCCGTGGCCAGCGCGAGCCCGCCACCCGGCATGGCGTACAGGTCCCCGAATTCCGGCACGGCGCCCGGCGAGGTCCAGGTGTCGCCGCCGTCCCTCGACACCCAGAGCTGCGGCACGAGGCTGTCGGCGACCACCACCATGCGGACCGTGCGCGGATCGTTGGGATCGACGGCCGGCGCGCCGCACTTCGCCCCACCCAGAATGCCCTTCCAGGTCACGCCTTCGTCGTCGCTGCGCGCGAAGCAGGCCGTGACGCTCCCCCGGAGGTACGGACTGCGCGACCAGGCGTACAGGGTCCGGGGCTCGCGGGTGGCCACCAGGGTGTCGAGATAAGGCTCGGTGAGGATCGACACCTGCCAGGTCCGGCCGTCGTCGTGGCTCGCGTAGAATCTGGTTTCGGTATCGAGGGCGTAGAGGGTCTTCGGCCGGCCGGGCGCGAAAGCGAAGGTCATCGTGGAGGGCTGCGAGCAGTCCGTAACGGGGACGCAGGCCCAGGTCCGCCCGGCATCGCGGCTGCGATAGAGGCGGCGGTCGAGGATCCACAGGAGAGTGTCCTTCGCGGATGGGTCCGCCTGGATTTCCTGGGGGTAGGTGGAGGTCGACTCGCTGCTGTGGAAAACGGCCGTCCAATGGGAGCCAAAATCGTCGCTGCGATAGATCCTGGCCGTGTAGTCGGCCTCCGTGACCGCGGCGTAGATCCGGCCGGGGCGGAAGGGATCGGCGGTGACCGACTGGGCCGCCTGGCCGAGCCCCGGCTGGATGGAGCGCCAGGAGCTGGCGCCGTCGCTCGAGAGCCACAGGCCCGCCTCGTTGAAGGCATAGGCCCGGTTGCCATCCACGACCAGCCGGGCCGCGAGCGGCGCCGCGGGCGGCCCCAGAGGAACCCACCGCGGCTCCGCCGCCACGCCAGGCCAGGGCAGAGAGAGCGTCGCCAACACCATGGCTGCGAAGGTCGGACAGCTTCGGCGAAGGATCATAGGCGCCTCCTTGAATAATGCTCTTATACCATACCGCCTCAGGGCGCCGCGAGCGTGTAGATCCCGTTCCCCCGAACCGTGGCGAAAAGGCGCGTCGGGTCTTCAGGATCCGTAGCGAGCGACGTGACGGAGAGCAGAGGCAGCCCCGCGTTGGCGGATCTCCACGTGCGGCCGCCGTCGGCGCTGTGGAAAATGCCCAGCGGGCTGCTGACCCACAACGCCCCCTCCGTGGCCGCGAACCCCGTAATATAGGTCGACGTGCCGGTGAGCGTAACGATGGACAGCCGGCCCAGGCGGGTCCAGGTGGCTCCGTGGTCCGTGCTCCGGTAGACCACGCCCTGCTCGATATAGTCGCCGACCTTCGAGTCGCCGATGAGCGTGATCAGGGCTCCCTGGGGGTCGCGTGCCAGCCCGAAGACGGGGCCGCCCGAGCCCCGGTAAGTCCGCATCTGCGCCCAGGTGATCCCGTAATCCAGGCTCCTGTACATCGAGTGATAGAGCCGGATGAACATCCGCCCCGCCTGGGTGGGATCGGTGAGAATGGTATCCACCTCCCTCGGCTCGCAGCCGTGGTGGGAACAGCGCGGGCGAGGCAGCCCTACGCTCGAATCATGCCAGGTGCGGCCGCCGTCGTCGCTGCGGTACAAGCCTCCGAGGTTGCCGCCGGCGCCGGCGTAGAACGTCTGCGGCAGGAAGGGATCGACGGCCAGGAGCGTGGCCCAGGGATGGGAGGCCTGGGGATCGACGACGCCGCGCCACGTGTGGCCACCGTCGCGGCTCTCCAGAATCCGGAAGCTCCGAAAGCCCGACTCATCGAAGCGCGCGGCCGAGGCGATCAGATGGGAGGGATCGGACGGGTCGGCGGCGAGCGCGAGAGGGTTGGTCAAGGGCTCGCTTTCCCAGGAACGCCCGCCGTCCTCGGTGCGGAGGAGCGAAACCGGGGAGTCCTGATCGAACAGGGCCACCTCCGGCGCGGCCAGCACGGCCTCCCCCACCGGCAGGACGGCGCCCACTTGCGCGGCCGCGAGACCGCGGTTGGCCGTCCGCCAGGGACCCTGATCCCCCGGCGCCCGGAAGAAGCCCTTGTCCGTCGCCAGCGCGAGCCCGCCGCCCGGCACGACGTAGACGTCGCCGAATTCCGGCACGGTGCCTGCCGAGGTCCAGGTGTCGCCGCCGTTCTTCGACACCCAGAGCTCGGGCACGCGGTCGGCAACCACCACCGTGCGCACCGTGCGCGGATCGGCGGGATCGATGGCGGGCGCGCCGCACTTCCTATGTGGCAGGATCCTCTTCCAGGTCTCGCCTTCGTCGTCGCTGCGCGCGAAACAGGCGTTGAAGTACCCGGACCGGTCGCGCGACCAGGTGTACAGGGTGCGGGGCTCGCCGGTGGCGACCAGAACGTCGAGCAAGCCGCCGAGATCAGGCACGGTGAAGGTCGACGTCCAGGTACGGCCGCCGTCGCGGCTCACGTGGAAGCTGTTCCCTCCGTGTCCGAAGGCGTAGAGGGTTTTCGGCGGGTCCGGCGCGATGGCGACGCTCATCAACCCCTCGTAGCTGCCGAACGCGCAGTCCACCGTCACGGCGACGCAGCTCCAGGTCTGCCCGGCATCGCGGCTGCGGTAGAGGTGGCTGTCGTCGGCGATCCAGAAGAGAGTGTCTTTCGTGAACGGGTCGGCCACAAAATTCGCGGGGTAGATCGAGAAGATCAGGTTGGTCCGGAACACGGGCGTCCAGCGGTTGCCGAAGTCATCGCTGCGGTAGATCGCCCCCCCGAAGGAAGGTTCCGAGACCAGGGCGAAGATGCGGCCCGGCTGGAAGGGATCGAGGGCGACCGCCTGGGGCCGCTGGCCGAGCCCCGTCTGCAGGGAGCGCCAGGAGTCCCCGTCGTCGCGCGAGAGCCAGAGGCCCGTCGTGCTGAACGCGTAGACCCGGTTGCCGTTTCCCGGCTCCGCCACGAGCCAGGCCGGGCTCGGAGCGGCCGGCGGCCCGAGAGGAACCCACCGCGGCTCCGCCGCCATACCGGCGCGAGCCAGGGAGAGCGTTGCCAACAACACTGCCGCGAGGAACAGACAGGATCGGCGAAGGATCATGGAGGTCTCCTCAGAAGAACGTGTAGATCCCGTGCCCCTGAACCGTGACGAAGAGGCGCGACGGGTCTTCAGGATCCATGGCGAGCGACGTGACGGCGAGCAGGCGCAGGCCCTCGTTGGCGGCTTTCCACGTACGCCCGCCGTCGGTGCTGCGCAAGACGCCATTGGACCGGGTGCTGACCCACAACGCCTCCCGGGCGACCGCGAGCCCGGTGACCTTATTCTCGTAGAGATCGTAAATCGGGATGGGCAGGCGGCCCAGGCGTTTCCAGGTGGCTCCGCCGTCCTTGCTCCGGTAGGCCACGCCCACACTGAACGAGCCGCCCGCCTCGCTGCCGATCACGATCAGGGCTCCCTCGGGGTCACGGGCCAGCGCATACGCGGTGGCATTCAGGAGACTGCGCACCGGGTGCCAGTTGATCCCGCCGTTCAGGCTCGAGTACAGCGAGTCGTTGAACCGGATGAAGATCCGGCCCGCTTGGGTGGCATCGGGGAGGATGGTATGCACCTCCCTCTGCCGGCAGGTGAGGGGGTTGCAGTGCGGCTGAGGCAGCCGCGCGTTCGAAGAGCGCCAGGTGAAGCCGCCGTCGTCGCTGCGATAGAAGCCGGCCACGTTGCCGGCGTAGAGCGTCCGCGGCTCGAAGGGATCGATCGCCAGGGCCGTGAAGATGGGGCGAGCCGTGAGATTGGGATCGACGATGCCGCTCCAGGTGTGGCCGCCGTCGCGGCTCTCCAGCACCCGCCCGAACCGGCCGCTCAAGCCCTCGTAGCGCACGGCCGAGGCGATCAGGTGGAGGGGATCGGAAGGGTCGGCGGCGAGCGCGACAGGGTGGGTGAGGGGCTCGGCGGTCCAGGACCGTCCCCGGTCCTCGGTGCGCAGGAGCGGGGCCGAAGGCGGCCTGGTGTAGCAGCAGTCCGGCGCGACCGGAGCGGCCAGCACGGTCTCCCCCACCGGCAGGACGGCGCCGACCTGCGGCGCCGCACGCGGCCCCAGGGGAACCCACCGCGGCTCCGCCGCCGCGCCAGGCCTGGGCAGGGAGAGCGTTGCCAGCAGAGCTGCTGCGAGAGTCAGGCAAAGTCGGCGAAGGACCATGGGAGGTCTCCTTGAAAGAGGATGCTACTTTATCATAATCCTTGAGCCTTCCCCACTGCTTCGCCCTGGACGCCATCGAGTCCGAGGAGGTCCTGGAGAGCCGCAATCCCCTGTTCGCGATCCCCACCACGGGCACCCTGGCCGGCGGCTCCCTGGTCTACATCGCCAACAGCCTGATCGAAAGCGTGGACGACCAGGGCCGCCTGAAGCCCGGCGCCAAGCTCGCGGAACCCGTGATCCTGACGCTCCCCCTACCCAAGAAAGGCTAACTCCGGTAGCATCCGCGAAAGAGTCCTGAACAGCTCAGTTACGAGGCAAGGAGCGTACGTGTGTTCACGCCATTTGAAACCACGGCCTTGATCGGCTTGACCGCGGCCTTCCTCTACTTCCGCTGGAAGCAGAAGAAGGCGGAAGGCCCCAAGAAGGCCGCCTTCGGAGCGGGGCCGGTCCAGCCCGGCCGCAGCGGCCCGCCGAAGCCGGCGAAGCCGCCCGAGGAGGTCTACGCGGGGCTCCGCAAGGAAGCCCTGGAGACCTCGTCCATGAACGTCGGCATGGCCGGCCAGATCCAGGACGACGAGCCCTACGGCCTGCTGATGGAGATGACCATCGCCAATTCGGTCGTGACGCTCGCCTGTTTCGGCAGCGGCGACGCCAGCGTCTACTACCAGACGGGTGGCGGCATGGTCGGCGGCGTCAGCCACGAGCCCGTGCGCAAGGCCGCCAAGGAGTTCGTGGCCCAGGCCAAGCCGGTCTTGCCGCGGATGAAGAAGACCAATGAGTATCCCCTCCCCGGCCCGGACAGCGTTCGTTTCTACGTGATGACCCCCAAGGGCGTCTTCACCACTGAGACCAGCCGCCAGTCCCTGGGCGACTCCCGGAACGCCCTCTCTGCCCTGTTTTACAGCGGCCAGGAGGTCGTCAGCCGGATGCGCCAGGTGCAGGAGGAGCGGCGGGCATCGGGGTAGGAGCCTGCCGGAAAGCAAGGACACCAAAGACCTCAGGGATCTCAAGGACGGCAGAGTCATTGTCTTTCTTGCGTCTTTGAGGTCTGGTGTCCTTCAAACACCTCCCGCGCTAGAATCGTAAAGGGAGTTGCAGCACCTTTCTACGATGGGAGAGCTATGCGCCTGCTCCGCGTGATGTGCACCCTCACAGCCCTGGTCCTCTTTACCCTGCCTGCTGCCGCCATCGACCGCTGGACGCTGGTCGGCCCGGACACCGCGAGCGTGCTGTCCCTGGCGGCCGCTCCCTCGCGTCCCACGACGGTCTATGCCGGGCTCACCGCGGGCGGGGTGTACCGCAGCACCGATGCGGGCCAGACGTGGACCTGGGCATCCGGGGGACTGAGCAGCTTCGACTATGTGAATCAGCTCGCCGTCGCGCCGGCGTCTCCGGACACCGTCTACGCCGTCGTGAGCGGCCTCAGACTGTACAAGACCACCACCGGCGGCGGGAGTTGGCAGCTTCTTCTCCAGCCTGACTTCGAGGCGGGCTCTCCCGGGGTTTACAGGGTCGCGGTGCACCCCCGCGACGCCAGGATCGTCTACGCCCTGAGCCTGGAGGGACCGGTCCGGCGCAGCGCGGACGGCGGGGTCACGTGGACGGACCTCCCGGCAGCACCGGAGAACACCGCTCTCCTCCGCATCGACCCGGTCCATCCGAACGTCCTCTATGCCGCCGTCGTCAATGGTCCTCTCTGGAAGAGCACGGATGAAGGCCGGACCTGGAGACAGATCGGCGAGGGACTGGGGCCGGCCCCACGGATCCGGAGCCTCGAGATCGATCCAAGGTCATCCCAGGTTCTCTACCTGACTCGATGGAACAACGGGCCATCCCTCTTCCAGAGCAGGGATGGCGGCGAGACCTGGACGCCGCTCGCCCGCGATCTGGACAATGCCCCCCTCGAGCTCCTGGGCATCGCTCCGCGCGGAGCGCAGCTCACCCTCTTCGGGACCGCCTACGCGAACGGAGGCCGGCGTCTCTACCGGAGCCTGGACGGTGGCCTCTCCTGGTCGGAAGCGGGAAAAGGCCTGAGGTCTCCAATCTTCAGGATCAGCCCGGTCGCCGCCACCGCCGGCGCGATCCTGGCTCCGACCTTCGAAGGAGTTTTCCGCAGCGCTGACGGAGGCCGTTCCTGGGTCCCCTCCAGCCGCAATCTCAAGGCGACCCGGATCGAGAGCCTGGCCCGCGGCTCGGCGCTGTACGCGGGGGTCCCAGGCCAGGGCATCTACGAAAGCTCGGGCCGGCAGGCAGGTTGGCGACTCCTGCCCATGGATGCCAGGCTCGCCGAGGACTTCCTCGGCACTCTGGCGGTTCATCCGCGGGAGCCCGGGCGGCTCTATGCCGGCACCTATCTGGGGATCGCGAGGAGTGAGGACCGGGGTGCTTCCTGGGAGGTCTCCGACAGCGGCTGCCTGACGGCGGACGAGATCGTGACCGATCCCGTCGATCCCGACACCCTCTACATCACGGGCCGCCGCGAGCCGTCCGGTTCCTGCCGGTCCCCCTCCGGTATCCCGGCCTGCGCCCTCCAGAAAAGCGAGGATGGCGGCCGGACCTTCAACTGCAGCCAGAGAGGGCTTCCCCAGGAGATTCTCTCCCTTCTGACCATAGATCCCTTGCATCCCTCCACGCTTCTCGTGCGCGCCCAGTACGACCTCTACCGGAGCACGGACGGCGGGGACTCCTGGAACCTCCTCGCTCCCTTCGACTCAGCGCTCCTGGCGCCCCACGCCCTCGCCTTCGACCCGCGCGAGCCGGATCTCGTCTACGCCGGATTTTTCGACAGTATTGCCCGGAGCACGGACGGCGGCCGGACCTGGACCTACTCCACCCAGGGCCTGCCCGAGATCGACAGGGTGCTCGACCTGGAGCTCGACCCCGTGGATCCGAAGACGCTCTACGCCCTGACGGGCTCTTCCGGCGTCTTCAAGAGCACCGACGCCGGAAAGAGCTGGGCACCGGTGGGGACCGGGCTCGAACGCCTGTATACGGAGACCCTCCTCCTCGACCCGCGCGACCGCTCGACGCTCTACGTCAGGACGCGCTATAACGGCGTGTTGAAGCTCACTCAGGGCGCCCCATAGGAGACTTTTCGATGCATTCGATCCACTGGTTGAAGGGAACGCTGTTCGCCGCCGTCCTGATGATCTCAATGCCCGGGGTGGGCAATGCGGAGGAAAAAAAGATGCCGATCGATCTGGGGAGGTTCTCCGTGAGCCTGGCCGTCAAGGACCTCCAGGCCTCGAAATCGTTCTATGAGAAGCTGGGCTTCACGGTCTATCCCCCCGAGGAGGGGTGGCCGCAAAGCTATGGCAAGGACTGGCTGATCCTCCAGCAGGGTACCGCCATCATCGGGCTCTTCCAGGGGATGTTCGACAAGAACACGCTCACGTTCAATCCCACCGACGTCCGCGCCATTCAACGCGAGCTCAAAAAACAGGGGCTTTCGTTCGCGGTGGAAGCGGACGAGACCACGAAGGGTCCGGCTCACGCCATGCTCTTCGATCCGGACGGCAATCCCATCCTGATCGATCAGCATCATTGACCGTCAGCGCTGGGCCGTCCATGGACGTGAGCCGCCGTTGGTCGGGTATGCTGCATTGCGTTATGGTATCTTTGCAGTGCAACGCAATGCGGCAGAGGAGGGGAGCCCCATGTCCGACCAACTCACCATCCGCCTGCCCGAAGAGCTCAACCAGGCTCTTGAAGCCGCTTCGGTCCGGATGAGGCGCAGGCGATCGGAGATCGTCCGCCTGGCTCTTTCTCAATTCCTCAGTCTTGAGCTGCGCGCGGAGGAAACGCCAGGAGCGCGCGTCCGCCACCTCATTGGCTCCCTGGAAACGGGGATTCCCGACTTGGCGGAAAACCATCGATCCTATGTGCTCGAATCCTTGAAACATGGCCGGTGAGCTACTGCTGGATACAGGAGCGCTCGTTTCTCTTCTCGACCGCGAGGTCCGGTGGTGAGCACGGAAGCGGTGCTCACTCAATCAACCCATCTTCTCGATCGCATCCACGGCGGACGAGAAACGTGCCTGGAGTTTTTCATCTCTGGAGGCGCCACCCCTCGTCCCTTCGAGCCTGACGACCCTGCGCCGCTGTAAAGCCTTGATGGAGAAATACGCCGATTTACCTATGGACTTTGCCGACGCGTCTCTCGTCGTACTGGCGGAAGACCTGAGAACGGACCTGATCTTTACGACGGATCATCGGGACTTCGAGGTCTACCGCATCAAGGGACGGCACTCTTTTCAGATCTTCCCCAAGCGGGATCAGCGCGGCAAGATCTGACGCCCCATGCAACTCCTCGACTCCCGCCGCCTGACCGGACCCAACCTGCTCCTCGACCGCCCCGGAGCGGTGCTCGAGGTGTCCCTGTCGCCCGAAGAGGCGGACCAGGCCGTAGAGGCATGGCAGGCGCAGGCCCGGCGTGTCCTCGACGCCGTGGGGTGGACGAAGGAGGAGACTGCCACCCGGGTCTTTCCCGGCGGGGCGAGCCTGGCGATCTCGGCTCCCATCGACGGCCTCTACGTGGCGACCGAGGTCAACGAATGGGCCTGGGCGGCGGCCGAGGCAGGGTTCGAGGAGGGGGTGTTCCGGCAAGGGATCGAGCGGCTCCGGGAAGAGATTGCCCGGGAGGCGAATCCCGCCCTGCTGGCGTTGCGGGACGCCACAGCGGCCCGGGGCATCGCTTTCCTCTGGGATGACCGGCAGGTTTCCGTGGGGCTCGGGACCGGCTCGCTCACGTGGCCGGTCGACGAGCTACCCGATCCCGGCGAGGTCGACTGGGAGGCGGTCCACGACATCCCCGTGCTCCTGGTGACGGGGACCAACGGCAAGACGACCACGGTGCGCCTGCTGGCTTCGATGTTCGAGGCGGCCAGCCAGGTCGTGGGGCTCACGTCCACGGACCGGATCGAAGTGGGCGGCGAGGTGGTGGAACGCGGGGACTTCTCCGGTCCAGGCGGGGCGCGGACGCTGCTGCGCGACCGGCGGGTGGAGGTGGCCGTGCTGGAGACGGCCCGTGGCGGGCTGCTGCGGCGGGGGCTTGCCGTGGATCGGGCGGCGGCCGCCCTGGTCACCAACATCGCGGCGGATCATCTCGGCGAGTTCGGCATCAACGACCTCCCCTCTCTCGCGGCGGCCAAGCTGGTGATCACCCGGGCCGTGGGCCCGGAGGGCCGGGTGGTGCTGAACGCCGACGA
>CAXTNS010000057.1:0-17207 GCA_964245465.1 uncultured Thermoanaerobaculia bacterium | reverse complement strand
AGCCGCGGGAGCGCGAAGGCGCCGGCCGCCGGCACGCTCCAGTTGCGGACGAGATACTGGCGGGCCTGGACCAGCTCGCTTTCGCTGAGCTGGCGGAGGCGCACGGCGGCCAGAAGCTCTTCCCACACGCGCCGGATCGGTTCGTTGCAGGCCTCTCCCGCCTGGGACGTGGCGGCGATGGCCTCCTCGCACAGGGCCGCGGCCTTGCGGAGCGCGCCTCTCCGGCAGAGACACTCGAAGAGCGTCAGCAGGGTAATGAAGGCTTGCTTGTAGAGCTCGTGGTCGAAAAAGGCTCTGATCGCATGGCGGAAGAGCTTTTCGGATTCCCTCAAGAAGCCGAGGCCGTCCAGAAGCCGTGCCTCGAAGTGGAGGGCGCGCAACCGCGTCCCCGGGTCGGCCTGCTCGCAGAGCGGTTTCGCCTCCAGAAAGTGGGGAAGCGCCTCCAAGGGGCGATCCAGAATGACAAGGCTTTCGACGAGGATAAACCTGGCCAAGGCTTGAAGCCGAAGCTCGTACGGAGGCATGCGTTCGAGGGCGAGTTGGGCTCTTTCGATCGCTTCCGCCGGCCGGTAGGCGGCGAGCAGGCAATTCGCCTCCAGGACTGTATTGTGCGCGGCGGCCGGCCAGTCCTCCAACTCCCGGAAGATCTCCACGGCCCGGCGGACGCAGGACAGGGCCTTTTCGAATTCGCCGAGGTCGGTGCACAACGAGCCGTGGATGGAGAGGAGCCCGGCTTCCAGACCCGCGTCTCCCGTCCCGTGGGCAAGGTAGCGCCGCGCCTCTTCGACCGCCGTGGCCGAGCCCGGAAAATCCGCCGCGAGCCGGCGGCAGTTCGCGACGACCGTCAGGGCCTGCCCCCGGAGGTCGTTCTTGAGGGCTCTCCGGGCTTGGGATTCCGGAAGGAGGTCCACGATGGTCAAGGCGGCACGGATCAGGCTCTCGCCGAGGAAGGGGTCCGAGCGCCCGGCGGTTCTCGCATCATCCAGGATCGTTTCGAACACCGGCAGGCTCTGCAGGGCGGCGGTCGAGCGGATCTTCCGGATCTGCACTTCCGGGCCGAGATCCCTGATTTCGGCCCACCAGCTTCGGGCCTTCAGACTCTCGACCGAGCCGCTCACCTCCGCCTCGAGGAACGTCACGAGAGCCTGACGGGCATCCATGGGACGGAGCGGCGGATGCAGGCACCCGGCCGCCCTCGTCCGGCAAGGGCGGCAATCCGCCACGTGCCGGAGGGCGCGCGCCGTCTCGGCCTCGCCGGCCGGCTCGCTGAGAAGCCGCAGCAGAGCTTCCCGACTGAAATGTCGGCTCATCCCGTCCTCCAGCAAATCCTCTTTGTAGTGTAACGGAAAAAGGGGGCGAAGTGGCCCCCCAAGAGAAGAGGGTGCTCGAACCCGGGTACCGCGTGCCGTCAGCCGTTGGGATCGGCACTGCCACCCGCTTTGCTGTTGGCGGACGCGCCATCCGGGTCGTAACTGCCGCCCGCGTCTCGGTGGGCTGCCGCGCCATTTGGGTCGTAACTGTTGCCGGCCTTGGCTGCCGTCCCATCCAGAAGGCCGAAGTGGAACGCTCCTCCTCCCAGAGCGAGAGCCAGCGCGAGAAGGGCTGTACGAATCATGGAACCGTCCTTTCCGGGGGTGGAGACCGCGTCTGGTCAGCCATTGACCAGAGGCCAGAAAAAAGCACCCCTGGGGCAGTGTGCCCGTTTGCCAGAGTCGGGACAAGCGACCGAAAGGAGGAATCCATGGACCTGTTCCAAGCCCCGACTCTGGAAACCGAGCGCCTGCGGCTGCGGGCCTTCCGCAGGAGCGACTTCGACGCCTATGCCGCGCTGTATGCGGACCCCGAGGTCTTGCGCTATCTCAGTGGAGGATCGGAGCCCTGGGACCGGGGACGGGCCTGGCGGCATCTGGCCTACGTCGTGGGGCACTGGCAGCTCAGTGGTTGCGGAGCATGGGCCATTGAGCGGAGGGAGGACGGAGCTTTCCTAGGAGTGGCCGGCTTCTCCGCGCCGGAAGGCTGGCCCGGCCTTGAGCTCGCCTGGATGCTGGCGCGGCGCTTCTGGGGGTGTGGATACGCCACCGAGGCCGCGCGGGCCGCGCTGCGCTGCGGCTTCCTCGACTGGCGGAAGGATCGGATCATCAGCCTCATCCATCCGGAGAACCGGGCCTCTATCCGCGTTGCTGAACGGCTCGGCGAGAGCTTGGAGGGGCGAATCCAGCATTTGGGCCGGGAGATGCTGTGCTACGGGATTGATCGGGAGACCTACCTGGCGCAGGGGGCACTCGCCGGCGAGCTATCCCCGATTACCGGCAGCTTCAGGTTGTCAGTTTCGAGGTTTTGGCAGCGAACTTGGGAAGCGATGCTGCAAAAATGGGCATACAAGATGCCTTTCGTCTGGTAAGCGCAGCTTGCTTCGGGAGGTGAGCTGCTTGCCCCGCGACGCAGGAGACGAACGGCGAGCTCCAGGACGGAAGCTCAAGGAAATTCACAGCATCATGGCATCGTAGAGGACCATACGAGGGAGTTTTGGCGCCAATGATGCGAGATTTGGGAGGAGGCAGGGCAGGGTAATCGGCTTGTGAGAGGCCGTACGCAACAGTTTGTGCGGAACAGCGTTTTGGCATTCTGGGTCTTGCAATGTAATGGCAAGGGAAGGTGACGCTGCTATCCTTTTTCACAACGGAAGTTGGCGTGCAGCAGACTCAATTTCAGCCCCTGAACCCGGAACGGACCCCGAGCACGCCGAGCTTGGCGTGTCCGGCCGGCATAAAATGCTCCCAGATCCCGCCACCTGCCCTACAGCGGGAGCGCACCGTATAGGGAGGACCCCGTTGAGCAAGCAACCCTTTGATGTCAATCAAGCCCTGACTCGGATCGAGGAAGCCGTCCGGCCCTTCCCCAAGGCAGCCCTGTTCGAGCTGGCGGATGAGGGCTTCGCCTCGCCCTTCGAGCTGCTGGTGGCCTGCATCATCTCGATCCGCACCCTGGACGAGACCACGCTGGTCTGCGCGCGCCGCCTGTTCGGTCTCGCCCGCACGCCCGAGGCCCTGAGCCGGCTCCCGGTGGCGACGATCGACGAGGCCATTGGCGTCAGCACCTTCCACGAGCCCAAGGCGCGTCAGATCCGGGAGATCGCCCGCCGCGTCGCCGCCGAGCACGGAGGGAAGCTCCCGTGCCGGGACGACGTCCTCCTCTCCTTCGCGGGCGTGGGACCCAAATGCGCCAACCTCGTCCTCGGGATCGGATGCGGCGAGGCACGGATCGGCGTCGACGTCCACGTCCACCGCGTCACCAACCGCTGGGGCTACGTCCAGGAGACCACGCCGGAGAAGACCCTGGCGGCGCTCGAAGCCCAGCTCCCGCGCCGCTACTGGGTGACGATCAACCGCCTGCTGGTCCCCTTCGGCAAGCACGTCTGCACGGGAAAGCTCCCGAAATGCTCGACCTGCCCGGTGCTCGACATGTGCCGGCAGGTGGGGGTGACGAAGCATCGCTGAGCGTGCGAGCATATGGAATGGACCTGAGCGTTCGGCGAGCCGGCGAGTCCGACGCCCGCGAGATCCTGGAACTGGAGCGGCAAGCGGCTCAGGACCTCACGGCTCGCTACGGTAGCGGCCATTGGAGCTCCTCTCCCTCGGAGGCGGGCGTCCTGCGCCGCATACGGAAATCGCACGTCGTGGTGGCGAGTCCTGGTGCCGAAATCGTTGCGACTCTGACGCTGGCCACCAAGAAGCCCTGGGCCATCGATGTCTCCTATTTCACGCCGGTTTCCAGGGCACTCTATCTGATCGCCATGGCCGTCCAACCGAGCCGGCAACGCCAGGGTCTCGGCCGGGATCTCCTCCAGGAAGCCCGCCGGCTGGCGGAGAACTGGCCCGCGGAAGCCATTCGCCTCGACGCGTACGATGCCGCGGCTGGGGCGGGGGCGTTCTATGCCCGATGCGGTTATCAGGAGAGGGGGCGCGTGGTTTATCGAGGGACGCCGCTGATCTACTACGAACACTTGCTGAAACCTCTGAAAACCCTTGGGAGGTCACAATGAGATTATGGAAAAAGGGTCTTGTCGCTTGGATTGTCTTGCCTCTCTTGCCTCTTCTTGGTTGTGTCGTGGAAGGTGAATCCCAACCGTTGAAAGAGGAAGGGCAAAACGCTGCGAGAGCTTTCGAGAACAAGGATTTCGCGGCGGCTAAAGCCTCCTATCGTCGTTTTATCGATCAAGCCAAGGAGCTTGGTGAGGTGGAGCGCATGAGGGACGGATATCTGGGCCTGGGGCGATCCCAAGCGTGCGCTGGAGAGACTGAGACTGCGCTGAAGACCTATGACGAATTCCTGAGCCTCCGAGCCAAATCGGTAGAACCAGGTCATCTCAGCCTCTTTTGGGACAGGACTGAGATCGGATTGGTCTACAGTGCCTTGGGAGAGTCGGCCAAGGCAGAGGATGCTTTTCTGAAAGCAGTTCAGGCACTCGACGCAACGACGAGAGACGAGGATTGGATCCAGCCTGCAAAATTGCTCCCCAGGTATCTGGCGGCGGCGGAGAGAGGGGCCGCGGCCGGAATGAGCCAGGAGCTTCGCCAACAGCGAGGCCGTTATCCCAGGATCGTGCCGGCTTGGTTGGGCTGGCAGGTCCAAAAGCTCACGCTCTGCGGCTCGGACCGGCAAGTCAACACGATCAAAGAATTCGCACGCGAGGTGGGAGTGGAAGAAGAGCTGCTCCGCAGGCTCGGCCATTAGGAGGGCAGCGCTTTCGATGAATACGCCTGCGACGGGAATCCGAGCCGCCACGCCCGCTGACGCACAGGTCCTCGCGCGCCTCCGCTATTGTTTCCGGATCGAGCACGGAGATCCCATTGAGACGGAAGCGGCCTTTGTCGACCGCTGCGCGACGTGGATGGCCGATCGCCTCGGTGGCAACCCTCAATGGAAATGCTGGGTCGCGGAGCAGCCGTTCGGCATTGTGGGCAACCTATGGCTCCAGGTGATGGAGAAGCTGCCCAATCCGGTTGCCGAGCCCGAGCACCACGCGTACATCACCAACGTCTACGTCCTCCCGGATTGCCGCAGCGCGGGTGTCGGAGCGCTCCTCCTGGAAGAGGCGCTTGAATGGTGCCGGAATTCGGATATCGACGCAGTGTTCCTCTGGCCGAGCGACCGGAGCCGGTCGTTCTATATACGGTATGGGTTCTCGGTGCGGGATGATCTTTTTGCGCTTCGGCCGGTTTCCAAAGTATGAAAGATCAGCCCGTCACCTTCCAGACCGTCCGCGAGCTCGCTCTCGCGCTGCCCGAGGTGGAGGAGGGCACGTCCTACGGAACCCCTGCCTTCAAGGTCCGTGGGAAGCTGCTGGTTCGCCTTCGGGAAGACGGCGAGACCATTGTGGTCAAGATCGATTTCGATACACGCGAGATCCTGATGCAGGCGGATCCCGAGACCTTCTTCATCACCGATCACTATTTGGGTTATCCCACGATCCTGGTGCGGCTGGCCAGGGTGGATCGCGACGACCTTGCCCGGCTCCTGGAAGACTCCTGGCGGCAGAACGCTCCCAAGAGGCTCCGGGACCGGCTTCCGTAGCGAGGAGGAATCATGGAGAGAGCGGTCGAGGTCTTCGCGATCATCAACTTCGTGATTATCGGCTTGTCTCACGTTTTCCAGACCCACGCATGGGTCGATTTCTTTGTGCCTCTCCGGGAGCGTGGGCATGCGGGTGTGTTCGTTGCCGCCTTTCTGGCCCTCATGTTCGGTTCCATCGTGGTGGCCTTTCACAATGTCTGGACCGGCATTCCCATCGTGCTGACGTTGATAGGGTGGGGGCAGGTCATCAAGGCTTTCCTCTATTTCGTCTTCCCCTCTTTTGGCCTTCGAAAGCTGCAGATGCCGTCCCATGAGCGCGCTCATCAGTTCATCTTTCCCGGACTCTTCCTCCTTGGGCTCGCGGGTTTGCTGGGCTACCACCTCCTGACGACTCGATAGACAAATAGGCTCCGGCTCCTCCACGTTACGTGGTAATATCTTGCTCAGGTCTCTTTGCCTGGATGGCTTCAAGGCGCTTTGTCAATGCCTGCCGCAGATCCTCCTCAGTCTCCCAGGTTATAAATCTATATCCAGCCAAGTCGAAGTGGAGAGGCGACCCCGTTCGTACTGTGAAGATCATCTCCTTGCCAGATGCTTGGGCAAAACCAGCTTCGTAGTCACCCGCTACCATGAGACCCTGAACGAGACGAAGAAACGGCTGATCCTGGCCGCCCTGGCCGAATCCGGCGGCAACGTCACCAAGGCCGGGGCGCTGCTCGGCCTCCATCCGAATTACCTCCACCGGCTGATGTCCAATCTGGGATTGCGGGTCTGACCGAAGCCCCCGGCAACCGTGGTTGTGGCCGCCGGGGGCTCGTCGACGAGGAGGACGGAGGAGAGGCGACGCCTTAAAGCGTCAAAACTTGGCCGTCAACCCAACGCGTGCGGCGCGCGGCGAGCCCGGCGAGAGATTCGTGTTGCTGTCCGCGTTGGCCCAATACTCCTTGTCCAGGATGTTCTCGATGTTCACTTGCAGTCTCAAGGCCCTGGTCAGGGAGAAGTAGGCGGCCACGTCGGCACGCGTGTAGCCGGGCAGAGTCACCGAGTCGTCGATCGTGGCGAACATCTCCGAGCGGTAGATGAGCCCCAGCGCCGCGCCCATCCTCGGGTGGAACTGATAGTTGTTCCACAGCGAGAGCGTATGGCGGGGAAC
Source organism: uncultured Thermoanaerobaculia bacterium (assembly GCA_964245465.1). Lineage (GTDB taxonomy): Bacteria > Acidobacteriota > Thermoanaerobaculia > Multivoradales > UBA5704 > DATARR01. Next base: position 10,480 of record CAXTNS010000057.1, on the reverse strand, counting down.
CTGGCCCACCTTGGCATCCTTCCGGGCCGCGGCGGTCGCGCTGGTCACGAAGGCGTCCTGGTTGGTGTAGCCGCCGGCGATGCTCCAGGCCGACGTGAGCCGTCCGTTGATTCCGACTTCGAAACCGTTGGTACGCTGGCTTCCGGTCTGCACGATCCGAGTCGGATCGTTGGGGTCGGTCGAGCGGGTGTTCGTGCGGTCCAGACGATAGACGGCCGTCGTGAAGGAGAGGCTGTCCGAGGGGTCCCACTTGACGCCAACCTCGTAGTTGTTGAACTTTTCCGGCTCGAGCTGTTTCGTAATGGTCGTCAGCGAGGAGAACTGATCGCCGGAGCTCGGCAGGTACGAGACGCTGTAGGTGCCGTAAAGGGAGAGCTCGGCGACCGGCTTGACCACGATCCCGAGCCGCGGCGAGATCAGATCGTCGGCCCGGTCCAGGTCGTCGCCGTTTCGATTGTTGTGATACTCGAGGTCGAAGCGATCGAAGCGCAGTCCGGCGACCAGTTGCAGACGGGAGGAGATCTCGATTTGATCCTGCGCGTAAAGCGCCGCCACCTTCGTGCGCAGGTGGTTGTCCGCGTCCGTCGCGCTCTGCCGGAAGGTGACCGGCGTGTCGATCGCCGGGTTGGCGTATGGCACCAGGATCGACGTCGTGGAGTTGTTGAAGAAGCCCGTGTTGCGGAAGTTGTCCGTGAGCTGCCGGCCGACTTCGGCGCCTGCCAGCAGCGTGTGTCGCATCGTTCCGGTTGCGAGGCCATACGTCAGATCTGTCTGATTGAACAGATTCTCACGCTGCGTCATGTTGTTGTACGCGGTGAGAGTGACGCGCGCTTTGTCCGCCGTGACCGCGCCCGGCACATAGTTCTGATAGAACCTGTCGTAGTCGCCGTAGGTCGTCCGGTTGCGCAGAGTCAGCTTGCCGAACTGATGGTCGATCGTGGCGGACGCGAGATTGACGACGGCCTTCACGTGGCTGTCGTCGGGATTGCCGTAGAACGTGTCGATGTCGACGTCGGCGGGCCGGCCTTGAAACGAGGTGATCCCGCGGTCGGCCACGCGAGTGTCACGGAAATGCTCGTAGCCGAGCGTGACCTTGGTCGCGTCGCCCGAGAGGAAGGTGAGGCTCGGCGCGACGCCGGAACGCTCGAGGTCGACGCCGTCGCGGAAGCTGCCGGAGTCCTCGAAGAGGCCGTTCAGGCGCAGGGCGAATTTTTCGCCGAGGGGCTGGTCGAAGTCCGCGGTAGCGCGCCGGTTGGAGTAGGAGCCGCTTTGCAGGTCGACTTCCCGGAGCGGATTGAACCCGGCTTCCTTGGTCACGCGGTTGATCACGCCACCGCCGCCGCCGCGCCCGAAGATCATGGCGTTCGGTCCCTTGAGCGCCTCCACGCGATCGAGGTTGTACAGGTCGCGGTAGTACTGGACGTCGTCCCGGACTCCGTCGACGAAGAAATCCGCCGACGAGCTGTTGCCGCGGATGATCACCTGGTCACGGTTGTTCTCCCCCGGAGGGAGGGTGACGCCCGGCACGTAGCGCCGGACGTCGCCGAGGCTGGTCATGCGCTGGGCCGGAATGAGGTGGCGGGTGACGACCGTGACCGACTGCGGGACGTCCCGCAGCCGCGTCGGCGTCTTCGTGCCGCTGGTGACGACCGGAACCTGATAGCCGTTCTGAGCCTGCACGGTGATGGAGTCGTGGATCTCTCCCTGCAGGACGATCTCCAGGGGCTGCGAGTTGTCCGAGGTGAGGGTCAGCCTCTGGACCGTCCCGGCAAAATCCTTGACCTCCACCTGGAAGTCGTAGGTGCCGGCGGCGAGCTCGATGGTGAACCGGCCGTCAGGGCCGGAAACGGCGGTCGCCGCCGGGGCGGAACCGCCCGCCTTGGCCACGGCGGTGACGCGAGCATTGGGAACCGGTTCGCCGGCCGGATCCAGGATCCTGCCTTGAAAGGAAAGCCGGTTGCCCAGCGCTGACTCGGTGTCGGCCCTCAGGGTCCAGGGAAGCAAGAGAAGGCCTACCGCGACGAAGACGAGAAGTACGGCATGCGCAGACCTGCAGGGCCTGACCATACTAAGATGCCTCCTGGCAAGGAGACGCGTTCTGGGGGCTTACGTCCTCAGAGCGCCGTCGGTTGCCGCGGGGTCCGCCCAGGGGTCAACTGAGTGCGGGCCCTCGCTCTTGTAGTCTATTGAGATTTATTCTCAATAGTGATTGCTTATATTGGACCAGACAGGTCCTGATTGTCAAATTCATCAACGGCGGCTACTTCAAGGACGGGAAGCTCACCCGCCCGGAGTTCCCCAACTCACGGTGGACTGATTTGACCTTGCCTGCCCTCCCCTCCTGACAGGACGCTGTCAGGAGGGAGGCGGCTGGTGGTGCATATCGCTTGGGTCCAACCTCGTCATATCCTTGGGTCTGTCAACGAGGAGGATGCGTATGTTCCGTCTCGCGCTGTCTGCCACAATGTGCCTCTGCTGTCTGCTGCCGCCGTCCCTGCATGCCGAAGAGCCCAAGGCTGACTGCTTCGATCGAGCGAGCACACAAGTTGAAATGAATTCCTGTGCCGGCAAAGAGTATGCTGCCGCCGATGCGGAGTTGAATCGGGTGTATGGCGGCATCTTGGAGAAGTACAAAGAGGATCCCAAATTCATTGCGAAGCTCCGTGCATCCCAACGAGCATGGTTGAAGTACCGTGATGCGGAGTTCGAGGCAAAGTTCCCTCACGGGGATGAGAGGAAGTCGACTCACTATTACGGCAGTGTTTTTCCAATGTGCGCCGCCCAATACCGGGCTCAACTCACTCGTGAACGGATCGTCAAGCTGCGGGAGTGGTTGGACGGCACTGAAGAAGGAGACGTCTGTGCGGGCTCCGTTCACCGTAAGGAGTAAATCACCATGACGCAACGCGAAGTCCAAGACGCCGAAAACATCACCTGGACCTGCGTCCAGGCGTTCACCGGCACCTCGGGAGAGGCGGCGGCCGAGGCGGCCGAGCGGGTCGAGAGCGCGGAAGGCAAGGTGCCGGTGGTCTGCACGCCCAGCGGCGGCATGCAGTCGGTGCGGCTGGAGCTGGCCAAGGATTGGGCCAAGGAGCTGTCGGACGAGGATCTGCTCGCGGCCATCGAAGCGGCTCAGTAAGCGCCTCCGCTTTCGCGTTTTCCATTCGTCACCGGTCCACCTGCGCCATCTGCGCCGGGGCGTAGCGCGGCCCGGACACCTTCCCGGGCGCGAGGGCCGCGTCGAGCGCCGCCATCTCCTCGCCCGTGAGCGAGACGTCCGCCGCGCCGGCGTTCTCCTCCAGGTACTTCCGCCGCTTGGTGCCGGGGATCGGGACGACGTCGTCGCCCTTGTGCAGCAGCCAGGCGAGCGCGATCTGCCCCGGGGTCACTCCCTTGCGCGCGGCCAGCTCGCGCACCGACCCGGCGGCGCGCAGGTTGGCATCGAAGCTCTCGCCCTGGTAGCGCGGGTCGTTGCGGCGGAAGTCGCCCTCCGGGTACTCCTCGGCGCGCCGCACGGAACCCGTGAGGAAGCCGCGGCCCAGGGGGCTGAAGGGGACGAGCCCGATCCCGAGCTCGCGCAGGAGCGGGATGATACGCGGTTCGAGGTTGCGCTCCCACAGCGAGTATTCGCTCTGGAGCGCCGAGATCGGGTGCACGGCGTGTGCGCGGCGGATCGTCTGCTCGCCGGCCTCGGAGAGGCCGAGGAAGCGGGCCTTCCCTTCGTGCACGAGGTCGGCCATCGTGCCGACGGCGTCCTCGATCGGCACGGCAGGGTCGACACGGTGCTGGTAGAGGAGGTCGACGTGATCGGTGGCGAGGCGGCGCAGCGATCCCTCGACGGCTTCGCGGATGTGCTCCGGCCGGCTGTCCAGGCCCGTGATGCCGCCGGTCTCGATCTTGAAGCCGAACTTGGTCGCGAGGATCACGCGGTCGCGCCGGCCCTTCAGGGCGCGGGCCAGGAGCTCCTCGTTCGTGTAGGGCCCGTACACCTCGGCCGTGTCGAAGAACGTCACGCCGAGCTCGATGGCCCGGTGAATGGTGGCGATGGACTCGCGCTCGTCGCGCTCTTCGGGGGTGCCGTAGGACTGGCTCATCCCCATGCAGCCGAGGCCGAGGGCGGAGACGGTGAGGCCCTGGGTGCCGAGCTTTCGTGTGGTCAACATTTACACCTCCTGAAGGCTTGGTCGATCGCTCACAGCAACTTGTCCGGCGTAATCGGCAGCTCCCGGATGCGCCGACCCGTGGCGTGGAAGACGGCGTTGGCGATGGCCGCCGGAATGCCGACCATCCCGAGCTCCCCCATGCCCTTGACGCCGAGCGGGTTGACGACCTTGTCATCCTCCTCGACGAAGATCGTTTCGATCTCGTGGACGTCCGCGTTGACGGGGACGTGATAGTGCTGAAGGTTCGGATTCATGATCCGCCCGTAGCGGTGATCGATTTCCGTGGCCTCCTGAAGCGCCATCCCGATGCCCCAGACCACGCCGCCGATTTCCTGGCTGTGGGACGCCTTGGGGTTGATGATCTTGCCGCAGGCCGTGACCTCGATGGCACGCGTGACGCGGACGTTCCCCAGGTCCGGGTCGACCTTCACCTCGACGAACTGCGCGCCGTGCGCCAGCAGCGCGTAGTTCTCGCGCTCCTTCGAGGGGCGTGATTCGAACGTCTCGGTGACCTCGGCGAGGCCGTTGCGCTTCATGACTTCGGAGACGCTCACGAAACGCGATGGATAACTTTTGAGTCGCAGGCGGCCGTCGAGCATCTCAACGCCGGAGGGGTCGGCCGCTTTCAGCGGCGAGTCCTCTGCCTGGTTCGCGAGCGCGAGCAGCTTCGCGCCGACGGCCAGCGCCGCGCCATACACCGCCGAGCCGACGCTCGACGTGGTCTGCGAGCCCCCCTGGGACGGTGCCCGCGGGAACTTCGTGTCGCCGAGCTCGAACTTCACCTGTTCCGGCGTCAGCCCCAGGTACTCGGCGGCGATCATGGTCATCACCGTGTAGGTGCCGGGGCCGATGTCGCTGGTCGCGCTGACGACGTGCGCCGTGCCGTCGGCGCGCAACGTGATCCTGGCGCTGGCGGGCCTCTGGAACGCGCCCCACACGCCGGTGGCCATCCCCCAGCCGACCAGCCACCGCCCGTCTCGCATCGAGCGGGGCTCGGGCTTGCGGTCCTTCCATCCGAACTTCTCCGCTCCGAGCCGGTAGCACTCCCGCAGCGCCTTGCTCGACCACGGCTTGCCGCTCTCGGGGTCCACCTCGGCGTAGTTGACGAGACGCAGCTCCAGCGGGTCGATCTTCAGCGCGTAGGCCAGCTCGTCCATCGCGCATTCGAGCGCGAACATGCCGCTGACGGCTCCCGGCGCGCGCATCCAGGTCGGGGTGTGGAGGTCCGTGTCCGCGATCTTCAGCGGCGCGTAGAGGTTCGGGCACGCGTAGACCTGACGCGGAAAATTCGTGGTGTTGTCCGTGAACTCCTCGAAGCTGGAGGTGTTGTGCACCGCCTCGTGGATCATCGCGGAGAGCTTCCCCGACCGCTCCGCGCCGAGCGCGACCTTCTGGATCGTGTACGGGCGGTAGCCGTGGCCGCTGAACATCTGCGTGCGCGTGTAGACGACCTTGACCGGGCGCTTGAGCTCGCGGGCGGCCATCGCCGTCAACGCGGGGTAGTAGTTCGGCCGCAGGGAGGATCCGAAGGCCCCGCCCACGAAAGGCGAGACGACGTTCACGTTCTCCTCGGGCACGCCGAAGCTCGAAGCCAGGTGCTCGCGCACGCCGTAGACCTCCTGCGTCTTGTCGAAGATCGTGAGCTTGTCGCCCTGCCAGACGGCGATGGCCGCGTGCGGCTCCATGGGGTTGTGGTGCTCGATGGGAATGCGGTACTCGGCCTCGATCTTCACCGGCGCGTTCCGCATCGCCTCCTCAGGGTTGCCACGAGGTTTCGCGGGCCTCGACTGCGACGGCATACGCGCGCGCCCGCGCACCGCCTCGGTGTCGGTCACGTGCTGCTCCGCGTTGTACGAGACTTTAACGAGGCGCGCCGCGTACCGCGCCTGCTCGTACGTCTCGGCGACGACGAGGGCCACGGGCTGGCGATTGAAAAGGATTTTTTCTGATTGCAGTGCCCGGAACGATTTGTCCCGCTCTTCCTGGGCCTGGAGCTTCGGCGCGTTGAGGTGCGTGAAAACGCGGACCACGCCCGGCGCGCCTTCGGCCTCCCGCGTGTCGATCGCCGTGATCGTCCCCTTCGTCGCGGTGCTCAGCACGATGAAGCCGTACGCCAGGTTCGGCACCTGGAACTCCGCCGCGTACTTCGCTTTGCCCGTCACCTTCGCCACGCCGTCGACGCGGCTCATCTCTTTTCCTATGTATCTCGCCATCGGATTGCTCCCGTCACGCCAGCTTGCTCGCACGCATCAGCGCGCGAACGATGGCCCGCTTTCCCAGCTCGACTTTGTAGGTGTTGTGCGCGAGGGGTTTCGCATCCTGGAGCGCCGCCTCGGCGGCCCGCCGGAAGCTCTCCTCGGACGCGGATTTTCCGGAGAGTGCCGCTTCCGCCTCCCGGCTCCGCCAGGGCTTGTGGGCCACGCCTCCGAGGACGACGCGCGCCTGCCGGATCGTGCCGCCGTCGAGCTCCAGGGCGGCGGCGACCGCGACGAGCGCGAAGGCGTAGGAGGCGCGGTCGCGGACTTTCAGGTAATAGGAGTTCTTCGCGAAGTTGGACCTGGGCAGCTCGATGGCCACGATGAGCTCGCCGTGCTGGAGAGTGTTGTCTTTCTCCGGCGTGTCGCCCGGCAGGCGATGGAAGTCGTTGATGGGGATCGTGCGCTCACGCCCGCCCGCGCTGTCCGCGCGGTGGACCCTCACGACCGCGTCGAGCGCGTAGAGCGCGTTCGCCATGTCGCCCGGGTAGGTGGCCACGCACTTCTCGCTCCAGCCGAGGATGGCGTGGATCCGGTTGAGCCCTTCGCGGGCGCCGCAGCCGGTCCCGGGCTCCCGTTTGTTGCACGGCGTCGCCGTGTCGTAGAAGTACTGGCAGCGCGTGCGCTGCAGAAGGTTCCCGCCGTTGGTCGCCATGTTGCGGAGCTGCCCGGAGGCGCCCGCGACGATGGCCTGCGTCAGGAGCGGGTAGCTCTGGCGGATGAGAGGATGGTTGGCGGTTTCCGTGTTCGTCGCCAAGGCGCCGATGGAGACGCCGCCATTCGTCTGCTTGATCTCGGCCAGCGGCTTGATCTCGGCGAGCTTCAGGCGCGTGAGGTCCACCAGCTCGTTGGGACGTTCGACGTCCTCTTTCATCAAATCGAGGAGGTTCGTCCCGCCCGCCAGGAATTTCGCCGCCGGGTTCGCCGCGACGGCGCGGGCGGCGGCGTTCGGGTCGCTCGCGCGGACGTACTTAAACGGCCTCATCGGCGTCCTCCCTTCTCACGCGGGCCAACTGCTCCTCGTCGGCGAAGCGCCACGTCCGCGCCGTCTGCTTGCCCGAATGGACCTCCTGGACCGCGGCGACGATCTTCGGATAAGCCCCGCAACGGCAGACGTTGCCGCTCATCCGTTCGCGGATCTCGTCGTCCGTGAGCTGGGTCACCGTCGCGGTCACGTCTTCCGTGACGTGACTTACGTGGCCGCGGCGCGCCTCTTCGAGCAGGCCGACGGCGGAGCAGATCTGCCCCGGCGTGCAGTACCCGCACTGGAAGCCGTCATACTTGATGAAGGCCGCCTGCATCGGGTGGAGCTCATCCCCCTTCGCCAGCCCCTCGATCGTCGTGACCTCCCGGCCCTCAAGGGTGGCGGCGAGCGTCAGGCACGACAGGACGCGCCGCCCGTCGACGAGCACCGTGCAGGCGCCGCACTGGCCCTGATCGCAGCCCTTCTTCGAGCCGGTCAGTCCAAGCCGTTCGCGCAACGCGTCGAGCAGCACGACGCGTGAATCGATTTCCAGGGTCTTCGTCGCGCCGTTGACCTTGAGCGCGACCTTCACAAGGTTTTCCGCCGCGGGACCCGCGGCGGGCGAAGGACCCAGTGCCGCCAACGCTTGCTCCAGCGCCAGCAGGTCGAGGGCGAAAAATCCGAGGCCGCCTGCGATCGTCTGTCCCAGGAACGCGCGCCGCGTCGGCCCGACGCCGGTCAATGCCGGCATCTCTTCGAGCAGAGCCTTCTCGTCTTCCGTCAGGTCCTCCGTCAGCTCGGGTCCCGAGGTTTCGTCGAAATCGTCGTTCATCGCAGCATCCCCCTGTGCACGTTCAAACCACTTGAACCGGCATGCAAGCTCTGATCCCCTGGCCGTCAATTGAGCACGGCGGGCTTCAAGACTTCCTCGCACCATTGGCGGAAGCTGGTGGGGGTGGTGGACTGCGGAGTGCGCGGCTCGGCGTTGTCGAGGCCCTCGTTCTTGGCCGCCATCATGTCGACCATGCCCTGTGCCATGGCCTCGGACATCCCGTGTTCGATCAGCCTCGCCTTGAAGGCCGCGGGAGGGATTTGCTGGAAGCGCACCCGCTTCCCCAGCACCTCCGACAGGATCCGCGCCATGTCGTTCCAGGACAGGTCCTCGGGACCGAGCACCGGGACGCTGTCCTGTCCGCTCCAGGAGGGATCGAGCAGCAACTTGGCGGCGACGGCCGCGATGTCGCGGGTGGCGCAAGACGGGAGCTTGAGATCTCCGGAGATGGGCGAGAAGAAAAGGCCCTGGCTCTTGATGGGCTCTACCTGGCGGAGGACGTTGTCCATGAACGAAGGCATCGTCAGCGCCCGGAAGCTCACGCCCGTGCTCGCGATCAGGTCGTCCATCGCCAGCGACGCGGTGACGAGCCCAGCGTTCCTGGCGACCGCCGTCCCGCGTCCAAGCGCCGAGACTCCGACCACTCGCTGGACTCCCTGACTCCGGAGCGCCTCACACGCCGGCCGCGTGAAATCTATATAGACGGCCTCGACGCTTTCGGCGCGAGGGTTCGGAGGCGCCAACCAGAATACAGCTTCAGCGCCCGCGAACGCCTTGTTGACGACCTCGGCATCGCCATGCGACCCCTGCACGATCTCGACACGCTGGCGTGTTCCCGAGGGGATGCGGGAGGGGTCGCGAGCGATTACGCGGACCGGCTCGCCGCTGTCTAGGATGTTCGCGAGAACCTGCCGGCCGATGTCTCCAGTGGGTGTGGTTACAACGATCATGGTGTGTGCCTCCGTGTCCGAAGCTCAACTAGCATGGGGTGCCCTCCTCGCCGTTCAGCGGTCGACCATTCGCTGCGAGCTCTCGGAGTACCGGGCCCCTTGCACCGTGATCTGGGACGCGGCGCTTTCGATTTCGCGGAGATCGCCCTCGGTGAGCTCGACGGAGGCCGCCGCGACGTTCTCCTGCAAGCGATGCAGCTTCGTGGTGCCAGGGATCGGCACGATCCAGGGCTTCTGGGCGAGGAGCCAGGCGAGCGCGATCTGGGCGGGCGTCGCGCCCTTGCGCTGAGCGATGCTCTCGAGCAGATCGACCAGCGCCTGGTTCGCCTTCCGGGCCTCCGGGGCGAAGCGGGGGACGGTGTTGCGGAAGTCGGTGCTGTCGAAGGTGGTGTTCTCGTCGATCTTGCCGGTTAGAAAGCCCTTGCCCAGCGGACTGAAGGGAACGAAACCGATTCCCAGCTCTTCCAGGGCCGGGAGGATCTCCTCTTCGGGTTCTCGCCACCAGAGCGAGTACTCGCTCTGAAGGGCCGTGACGGGCTGGACGGCGTGCGCGCGGCGGATCGTCTTCACCCCTGCCTCGGAGAGGCCGAAGTGCCGGACCTTGCCCTCCTGGATCAGCTCCTTCACCGCCCCCGCCACCTCTTCGATGGGCACGTCGGGGTCGACGCGGTGCTGATAGAACAGGTCGATGGCGTCGATGTCGAGCCGCTTGAGCGACGCTTCCGCGACCTCCCTGACGTGCTCGGGCCGGCTGTTCATGCCGGCCAGCTTCCCGTTGGCGTCGATGTGGAATCCGAACTTGGTGGCGATCACCACCTGCTCGCGGATAGGCGAGAGAGCCTTGCCCACCAGCTCCTCGTTCGTGAACGGACCGTACATTTCGGCGGTGTCGAAGAAAGTGACGCCGAGATCGACGGCGGACCGGATCACGGAGATCATCTCCTGCTCGCCGTGGGCTTGTCCGTATCCGTAGCTCATGCCCATGCAGCCGAGTCCGATCGCCGAGACTTCCAGGTTGCTGTTGCCAAGTCTGCGCTTCTGCATTGTTTCTCCCTTCGTTATACCGCCAGTGCGGCCTTGGCAAAATCGACGCTCATGCCACGGTCGGCGCCGGTAATAAACCAGATCTTCCTGTTACTCATGACAGCTCCTCTTCAGGGGCGGGGGACAACGAGGCGGAGCGCGTCTCCCTTCTTGTCGGGTGAGGCGGGGAAGACCACCACTTGGGCTCCGAACGACTGTGCAAATTTCACGCCGAAACAAGTCTTCGTGTGCGCCCGTCCCAGGACGACCGCATCGCGACGCCTCGCAGCTCA